>CAVGTD010000014.1:0-2550 GCA_963632215.1 Clostridiales bacterium | reverse complement strand
GTTAGCGTACCCAGGGCGTTGCCCTGGGCTATGGACTGCCGGGGCTTTCAGCCCCTTGCCTCGCTGCTTGGGGACTGCCGGGGCTTTCAGCCCCCGGGCTGCGCTACGTATTCCGCCGAGGCGGCGGAGCTGGCCTCGCCAGCGGTAACGTACGCCTCGCCCGACAGCTGGTCGGGGGCGTACAGTCGGCGGTATGGTTTCAGGAGAGCCTCAACGCCGTAGGGCGCGGCCGTGAGCGCAGTCCCGGCCGTTGCCTCGCGCTGGTCGTAGTAGGCGGCCGCCAGCAGCAGCACGGCCTGGGCGAACGTGACGGGGTAGCCGCCTTGCTCGCCGTCGGGCGCAAGCGAGTGGAGGTCGGAGGCGGTGCGGTGCGTGTAGAGGGTAGCCCACTCGGTGGCTGCTTCGAGATAGAGGCGGAGGCAGTCGTCGTCGTCGGTGAAGTCCTCGGCACGCACGTGCTTTTTCAGGAGGTCAAGGGTCAGGAGCATCTTTCTTTTCGGGTTTGTCGTTCTTTGGGGTTTCGGCTGTCTCTGCCGGGGCGTTGCCGCTTTCGCCGGGTGGCGTGGGCTGGCTTAGCCCCTCCTCTATGGCACGGGCGGCGGCCTGGTTCCTGAGCCTCAACACGCCCAGCAGGGCGCGCAGTACGGAGAAACGGGCCTTGAAGCCGTGAATGAGGCAAACGTTCTCGACGATGCTGTCGGCCTCGACAAGCAGCACGATGGTTGCCCCGATAGCTCCCCCGGTGTATTCCGTGCCGATGCCGTAGGGCTGGAGGATGGCCTTGGAGAGCAGGGCGGCGATGAGTATGAAGCAAAAGTACTCCATAAACTTGCCGAGCGTGCGCCTTATGGCCCGTGAGCGGCGAAACTCCGTCCCCCTTACCCTCACCTGCGCCGTGATGCCGCTCCAAAGGTCGGTGATGACAAGCACCACCACGAAGAGCAGCGCCCAGCGCAGGGAAAAGAGCAGCCCTTGCAGTTCTTCGAGAAACGTGAACGCCGCCACGCTCGTGACGGCCACCGCCGGGCGGCAGTGCGTCTGAGCCGTGAAAAGGGGGCTTAGGGTGTGCAGGAACATGGGCTTAGGGTGTGTGTCTTGGAGAGTTAAGCGGCCGCCGCCAGCCTTTCCGCCGTCGGTTGCGGCGATGGGGCTGACGGGGTTTGCCGCTTACGCTGTTTAGGCCGTGGCCGCCGTGCCAAGGGCGAAAGCGTCGGGGCGCAGGGTAACGGTGCCGTAGTTGACGTTGAACACGAAGTCCACGCAGTCCTTGCGTGCCTGAGAGTAGGGGTCGACGGTGAACGCCATGTCGCCGAACAGGCCCATGGGCTGGTAGCGGAAGTCGCCGATGCCCACGTTGCCCTCGCCGATGTACTGAGTGGTGAACACGGGAACGCCGGCAATCATGTCGTTCTCGCAAATCATCATGCCGCTGCCCGCGTCCTTGCTGGTGCTTTCGGCGATGGCCTTTTGCGCCTTGGTCATGATGAAGCAGAGAGCCTCGCCGTCAACGCCGCTGGCAAGCACCTTGGCCTTGAGTTTCACGAAGTCGGCGAAGGTGGGTACGGCGGAGAGTTTCACCACGTCCTTTGCGGCGATGTTGGCGAACGGGCCTACAAGCGTGGTCGCCCCCGTCACCTTGGTGGTGGAGAACATAATCTTGTTGATGAGCTTTGCCACGCCCTGCGGTATCATTTTGTTGACGATGTCCTGCACTACGCCCTGGCTCTGGATGATGGTCTGGCGCGTCACGGGGATAGCCACGCCGATGCGCTGCGGCTGAGCGGTGAGCTTCGAGAGCGTTACGGGGGTGTCGGTCAGCGCCACGCCCTCGCCCACGATAGAGGCCTCAATGGCTTCGTAGGTAGGCCACACGTAGTCGCCGGCAAGGCCCGTCATGAGGGGCAGTCCCACCTTGTCGAGGATAAGTCCCTCGGCCAGCGGCTCTACGATTTCCTGAATGTTGAGGGGGACGATGCCGCCGGCTTCGGCCTGGGTGGTGTTCACCGCGTCGCGGCGCAGGGTGATTTCGGTCTGCACGCCGTTCTTCATGTTTTCGCGCACGAGGCTCTCGACGGAGCGCATACGCTGCTCGTTGTCCTGAACGGGCGATGCCTGAGCCTGCATGCGCATCTGGAGCACTTGGTTGTCGGCCGTGAGCTGGCGGTATTCCGCCTCCTCGGCCTCGTTGCGCTGGCGGCTCTCCTTTTCGCAAAGGTCGGCAATGTCGCCGATGCGGCGGCAGTTCTCGTTGTACTGCTCCACGATGGAGCGTGCGTTGAGGATGTTTGCTTTCATTGTGGTTGGGTTGGTGTGTGTGGGGTTTGTATGAGGTTTGTTAAGAGAAAAGATGCAGCGTCGAGCGACGGGCGATGCTGCCCGTAAACGTGCGGCCTGAAAGGCCAGCTCTCCATAGCCCAGGGCAGAGCCGGCACGGAACGTGGCGGCGACACCCTGGGTCCTCCCCGGGGTTAATAGTTTGCGCCCTGAAAGGGCAGTTCTCTTGATACCGGGCAACGCCCGGGTTCTCGGGCTAATCAGCGGAATTTGAGC
>CAVGTD010000013.1:0-42062 GCA_963632215.1 Clostridiales bacterium | reverse complement strand
ACATCAAAGAACATTTCCAAAAGTACGACAAGCCAGAGATGCCTCCTGTATGGAAGACCCTCGAACTTGCAACCTTCGGAACTCTCTCTAAACTATAGTCCATAGGGCAAGATACAAACAAAGGAGCAGCGCATTTGTACTACTCCTGGATGAAAACTTTGAAGACGCAATCAAGCAGGAGGAATAGTCCATATTCCTCCTGCTCATCTTTACTTTACAATCCAATCGGCACCACAAAGCGAACCGAGTAATTGCGTCCCGTATTATATACCCCCTGCCGTCCTGTCATCGGATTGAGCCCAGATTCTTCAAACGGCTCAAATGACTCTGATAAGCGCAGGCGAAAAGGTTCTCGCCCGAAAGATAGACGGAGAAAAGACGCTTGCCGCTACGGCAAACATCTGTCCCCGAATAATACAAAAAAACGGGAGGCAAACGCCGGATGATTGGTGCTTGCCTCCCGTAGGTTTGCAGAGGGTGTTTGTGCCTTTCAATACTGCCAGGCACGGAGAGCGGCAACGGCGAGTTGTGCGTCGCGTTCCGCTTCGAGCTGGGCGGTGCGGGCGGAGTAGTAGAACGTGAGTTCTAAGAGGTAGTCGAGCAGGGATATTTGTCCCTCTTCCAGAGAGCGTTGCAGCAAGCGGGCGTTGCTCGTCGCTTGCAGGTCGGCGTTGAGCTGGGCGGCGTTGGCCAGCAGACGGGTCGCTTCGCCGTATTGCTGTTCGAGCAGGTTGCTTTGCGTCTGCACCACGTTGTCGCGGTCGAGTTCGCGCGCCGCCGCTTCCGTGCGGAGGCTTTTGACGCGTTTGCGGCTGTTTCCCCAAAGCGGCAGGGTGAAGCCGACGCTCAGGCCGCTGTATTTTTCGCTTGGCACGTATTCCCCCTGAAAACCCACCGTAAGCTGCGGCATTCCCTCCGTGCGGGCAAGTCGGGCGGCCGCCTTGCTTTGCGCCACGCCGCTCTCGGCCAAGAGCCGCTGGGGCGTGTTTTCCAGCATGAAGCGTAACTCTGTGAGCGGCGGCAATGCCTCGTTTGCCATGGGGTAGACCGTGTCCGCTATTTCGGGAACCGTTCCGCCGCAAAGCGTTTGCAGCGCCTTAAAAGCCGAAGTGCGTTCGCTCTCGGCGCGAAGGAGTTCCGCCCGGGCCGTGGACGCGTTGAGCCGCACCTTGTTCAGCTCGAGCTGGTTGGTGTAGCCGTTCGAGAAGTTCTTCTCGTAGAGCGCAAGCAACGTCTGCGCCGCTTGATGGCGCATGGTGAGTTCGCGGATGATTTTGTTGTAGAAAACGATGGATACATACGCTTTGTCGGCCTCCGCCAACACCTGTTGCACCTCCGCCCGGAACTGCGCCTGAGCCGCGTTGTCGGCGGTCAGAGCCAGTTGCTTGCGCTGGCCGAGAAGCACGCCCCAATCGAGCGTTTGCGTGACCGACACGTCGCCTCGCCGCCCAATTGACTTGGGATGCCCGAAGAGGCAGGCCACCTCCACCTCGGGGTCGGGCAGCGCGAGCTGGCTGTGGTTTTGCAGGCACGCCGTTTCAAGTTGCTTGCGCGCCGCGCGCAGTTGCAGGTTGCCCGAAACCACCTGCAGCATAACGTTTTCGAACGTGGCGGACTTCATCGTTTGCGCCTCGGCGTGGCACGCAAAGGCGAAGCACACGAGGCTGAGGACTAATAGGATAGGGTTATGCAGTTTCATCGGTAGAGTTCTTTACGGGTTTCAAGGGAGTCATGATAGGCACGATAAAGAGGTTGAGTAGCGTGCTTGTGAGCAGTCCGCCGAGCATCACCTTGGCCATGGGGCTTTGTATCTCGTTGCCCGGGAGGTCGCTCCCAAGAGCCAGGGGAATAAGGGCGAGAGCCGAACAGAGAGCCGTCATGAGGATGGGTAGCAAACGGTCTGTCGACCCCTTGACGAGAATGTCCCTGCGGTTGCCGCCGTGGCGCGCCAACTCGTTGTAGCGGTCCACGAGGAGCATTCCGCCGCGCGTGGCCATGCCGAAGAGCGAGATGAAGCCGATGACGGCCGGGATGCTCACCACGCCGCCCGTCAGGACGAGCGACAGCACGCCGCCGATGAGCGCGAGGGGAAGGTTGAGCAACACCACGGCAGCTTGCCGCCACGAGCGGAACTGCATATAGAGCAAAAGCAAGATGACGCAGACGCTCACCACGGAGAGAGCCGTCAGCAGGCGCGAGGCCGAGGCTTCGCTCTCGAACTGTCCGCCGTATTCCACGCGGTAGCCTTCGGGCAACGTCACCTCCCGTTCGATGGCCCGCTGCATGTCGTTGACCACGCTGCGCATATTGCGCCCTTCGGCGTTTGCGCTGACCACGAGCTTGCGCTGCGCATTCTCGCGGTTGATGGTGTTGGGGCCGGCCGTGCTGACCACTTCCGCCAACGCCGACAACGGCACTTGTTCGCCGCCCGGCGTACTGATGAGCAAGTCCTTCATGCGGTCGATGCTCTGCAAGTCGGCGGCGGAGGCGCGCACGGTGAGGTCGAACGTCTTTGCGCCGTCCTGCACCTGGCTCACCACCTCGCCGCCCACAACGGCATTGACGTATTCGCCAAACTCAGGCAGCGTGATGCCGTAGCGCGCCAGCAGGGTGCGGCGAGGACGGATGACGAGTTCGGGACGTTCCACCTGCTGTTCCACGTTGAGGTCGGTCACGCCCTCAATGCCCCTTGTGGCCTGGGCTATTTGCAGTCCGATGGCGTGGAGCTGCTGCAAGTCAGGCCCGAAAACCTTGACGGCAATGCCCGCCCTCGTGCCAGAGAGCATGGCGTCGATGCGGTGCGAGATGGGTTGCCCAATCTCCACGTTTACCCCCGTAAGGCTGCGCAGACGTTGGCGCACGTCGGCAGTGAGTTCCTCCTTTGTCCGTCCGTTCAGGCGGAAAGGCACTTCCATTTCGCTCGTGTTCGCCCCAAGGGCGTGCTCGTCGAGTTCGGCGCGCCCCGTTTTGCGAGCTACCGCCGTCACCTCGGGGATGGCAAGCAGCAGACTCTCAGCCCGTTCGCCAATGCGGTTGCTCTCTTCGAGCGAAACGCCCGGCAGCGTGCTGACGTTCACGGTGAACGAACCCTCGTTGAAACTCGGCAGGAACGTGCGGCCCAGCGTGAAGAACAAGCCTACGGTGACAACCACCGCCGCCGCGGCTACTCCGATTATGATATGCGCGTGCTTGCGCTCCAACGCCCACAGCAGCGCACGGCGGTAACGCTCCTTGAGCGCGGCCACGAAGCGAGGCTCGCCGTTGGCGGTGCGCCAGCGGGACTTTCGGCTCTCACCGTTTGCCGGCACTCGCAGCAAGTAGGCGCAAAGCACGGGCGTGAGCGTAAGAGCCACCAGCGTGGACGCGAAGAGCGACACGATGAAACTCACGCCGAGCGGGGCGAGCATTCGTCCCTCCAGCCCACTGAGGAAGAAGAGCGGCACGAAGCTCACCACGATGATGAGCGTGGAGTTGAGAATGGGCATACGCACCTCGTGCGAGGCGTTGAATATCACGTCGCGCTTGGGCAACCGCTCGCCAAGGGGCAGGCGGGCGTTGAGCCGCAAGTGCTTGAACACGTTCTCCACGTCGACGATGGCATCGTCCACCAGCGACCCGATGGCAATGGCCATGCCGCCAATGCTCATGGTGTTGACGTTGAGACCCATTAGGTGCATCACCAGCAGCGTGATGAGCAGCGAGAGGGGAATGGTGACGAGCGAGATGAGCGTGGTGCGGGCGTTCATCAGGAAAACGAAAAGCACAAGCACCACGAAGATGCCGCCCTCGACGAGCGACTTGCGGATGTTGCTGATGGACGAGTCGATGAAGTCCTGTTGGCGGTAAAGGTGCGTATTGACCTTCACGTCGGCCGGCAGCGACTTTTGCAGCGAGGCAAGAGCCGTGTCGAGTTTTTCGGTGAGTTCGAGGGTCGAGGTAGAGGGCTGTTTGGTGACGGTCAGCAAAACGCCCTGCTTGCCCGACACCGAGGCGAGTCCCGTCTTGGGACTTTTTGCCCCTTTCACCACGTCGGCCACGTCGGCAAGCACAACGGGCAGCCCGTCGGCCGACTGCTTCACCACCGCCTGACGCAATTCGTTGAGACTGTTTGTGGACAGCACACCGCGGACGATGTACTCGTTGCCGCTCTCGTAGTGAATGCCGCCCGACGTGTTGCGGTTCATCTGGCGAGTGGCTTGCAGCACCTCGTTGAGCGTCACGCCGTAGTGGCGCATACGGTCGGTGTGGAGCCTTATTTGGTATTCCGGCAAGTCGCCGCCCATCACCGTCACCTGCGCCACGCCCCCCGTGGAGAGCAGCTGCGGACGGATGGTCCAGTCGGCCAGCGTGCGCAAAGACGCGAGCGACGTGGTGTCGGCGGTAAGTCCCACAAACATCACTTCGCCGAGAATGCTCGACTGTGGTCCGAGGACGGGAGTGCCGACCCCGGCGGGCAACTGGTCGCCAAGCGTGGCGAGTTTTTCGGAAACAATCTGGCGGTCGCGGTAAATGTCCGTCCCCCAGTCAAATTCCACCCAGACGACGGAGAAGCCCGTGGTGCTTTGCGAACGCACGCGGCGCACGCCGGTAGCCCCGTTCACGGCTGTTTCGATGGGAAACGTCACTTGCCGTTCCATCTCCTCGGCGGCCATGCCGTTGCCCTCGGTCATCACCACCACCGTGGGGGCGTTGAGGTCGGGAAACACGTCAACCTCCATCTTCCACGCCGTATAGCAGCCCACAGCCATCAGCAACACGCTGACGAGCAAGATGAGCGGTTTGTTGCGCAGGGAAAAGGCTATTATCTTGTTCAGCATATAATAAGCATATTAGGCGTTAGTGAGAATGCGAATGCCCCTCGGGAACGGCTGAGGAGTTGGCAGCCAGACGCACAGCCGTCACGCCGCTTGTGACGATGCGCTCGCCCGCTTTCAGTCCGCTGGTAATTTCCGTTCGGCTGCCGTCGGACAAGCCGAGCGTTACCTCGCGCCGCGCAAATTCACACGGATGGTGCTCAATATAGACATAATGAACGCCCTGCGCCTCGGCTATGGCTTCGGCCGGCACGCTGAGAACGCCTTGCCGTTCCGCACCGAGCAGGAATACCTCGACAAACACGCCCGGCACGAAGTTGCGGACGTTGTCGAACGAAAAAGTGACGGGGACAAAGTGGCTGTCGCCCGTGAACGCGCCCTTTGCCGTCAGCGAACCGTGGAGCGAGGACAGGGAGTAGACAGTCTCCCTGCCGTCAGTCCGCAATCGGATGTTAGCCGACTTGATGCGGGGGAGGAAGTCGGCGTGCCGTTCGGGCAGGTCGGCACGCAGTTGCAACCGCTTGTTTTGCGTGATGACGGCAAGCGGTTGCCCCGTCTCCACGAAGTCGCCGGGTTTCACCAATACTTGTTTGACAAAGCCGCTCACCGTTGCCGATACGCTTCGCACCTGCTGCGCCGATCCAAGGCTCTGCGCCGTGGCGAGAGCCGTCTGGTAGCGTCGCTCCGCCTCTTCGAGTTCGCTTTGAGATATGATGTGCTCTTTGGCAAGACGTGAAGCCCTTTCCAATGCGGCTTTGGCGGCAGCCAGTTCGCTTTGAGCGGCTGAGGCTGGGTTGCCGTTTGCCACTTGTTGGGCGTTGACGGTGAAGAGCGGTGTGCCGGCACTTACCGACTGACCCTCGGTCAGCCCGCTTTTGGCAAAACTCACGATGCCGCTCATGGTGGCCGAAACGGTCGCCTCGCTGCCCGAAGCCGGCAAGATGCGGCCGCTCACCTCCACCACTTCCGAAAAAGTGCCGGGCGTGGCGGGACTGACTTCCACGTGCGCCTCGCGCATTTGGGCTTCGGTCAGAGTGATGAGGTTGCTTTCGTGGTGTTCATTCTTTTCGGTGTGCGCATCGTGACCGTCCTCGTCGGCGTGGACGGCGTTGCCTTTGTGGCACGCACTCATCAGCACAACCGCCACGGCGGCCATGCCTGTAATAATAAGGTGTTTCATGGGGTGTATGTGGATGTAGTTGGTGAAGACCGTTGCCAAAGCCCAAAAGCCTTGGCAACAAAAACGCTACATCCACATGGGCGGCCCGCGCCGCCGCAGCGTACTGCCCGTACGGCTGCACAACGAAATGGTGCGCTTTGCCTCGATGCGAGACGAGGCAAAACGAATGAGGGGAACATTCTTGTTCCAAAAATCAAGGGGAAGAACTGTCCACAAGGGCTGATTGCCATCGTCGTGAGACGGTGAGGCGTAGTGCTTAGCCACTTTCGCCAGCATTGCGTGGTGCGTCTCTTTGTCCTTGTGGTGAGTGTGAACGTCGTTAGCCCGTCCGTCCGAGTGGCAAACTTCCACCGCCCAGCAAGCCGCTCCGCCCTCGTGATGGTGGTGCGGGCAAACGGCTAGCAGCAAGATGAGCAATACGGCCCATACTGCGCTATATGTCCTGGTGGAGTGCTTCATTGCCTTAGGGATGTCTCAGACAGTCGGTTTGCAGGTTTCTTTGTGCAAAGGTAAGCGGTTTGCTCTGCAACCCGGTTGCAAGTTGGCGTGCTGAGCTTGGTTAGTCCGTTTCCGAGTACCGCATGTCCGGAGGCGTGAGCGCAAAACTCTGTTCGTTGCGGCGCAAACCGAAACTCAGGTTGATGCCGGCGTTGAGCAATTGCCGCGCCAAAGCCGGCTTGCCCCGAAAACCGTGCACTGTCCATTGCTGCGAGGGACGGTATTTCTTGTGCAGCGCAAGCAAGCGGTCGTAGGTGCGCACAATGTGGAGCGTGAGCGGCAGACGAAACTCCTCGGACATTTCTATTTGTTCCGACAGAATGTCTTCCTGCTCATTGAGGTTTGCCCCTTGCAGCGCATCCAGTCCGCATTCGCCCAAGGTAACAACCTCGGGACGGGCAAGCAGGGTGGGGAGGTTGCGGAGCATTTCGCCGACGGCCTGGTTGTCGGTTGTCCACCAAGGGTGAATACCTGCCGAATAGAGGCTGTCCGTGCGCCACTGCGCTTCCGCAGGGTGTTGCAGCCACTCCTGCGGCGCATTGATGATAGAGCCGGCGGGCGCAAGCAGGTTGTGCGTATGGTAGTCCGTGATGCCGTTGAGTTTCATGGCTGCGTATGTCCGTTACCCTACGATGCCTTGCCGCAAAATCATACGGCTTTCCGGACCGAGATTGAACAAAAGGTCGACAATGCTCAGGTTTGGAAGAAAACCCGTGCGCTGTGCAAATACTTGGTAATACGGCACGGGACGGAACAAAGTGTCGGCTGATAGGGGTTGCTTGGGGGATATGACGGAACGGAGGTCACTGCTGCCGGGAAGGCTTGAAGCGTCCACGTAGTCATTGCTTGCCTCAACGGGCTTGTCGAGCGAAAGAAGCGAAAGCACCGTGTTGCGCAGTGCCTCGTTGAAATCAACGAGAAAAGTGAACGGCTTTTCGTAGAGCGGACGGAAATCGTCGGCGTAGTACTCAAAGTAAGGACTGTTGTCGTAGGCCGACACAAGGGCGTTCCAGTGAAGGTGTTGCCACGCCCCGTGAGACGAAATGCGCACGTCGCGCATGGCTACGTGATTGCCGCCCTCGCGCACCACTGGTACGGTCAGGGCTTGCGCCCCCGTGGGCGTGGCAATCAGGCAGCGGTTGCGGTAGGTTTGCTTGACGTAGTGTTCGCCACGGTCCTCCACCGCGTGCGGGGCTGCGTAGAGGTGCGCGTAGTACTGCACCGGGGCAAGATACGCCGACGAAAGTATGACTGTTTGGGACGGTTGAGGCACGACGAATTAGAATGAGAGAGAAAGACAGAAAAGCTATTTTGGGGAAGACACGTAAACGACCTTGCCCACCAAGGCGGAGTGAGGAACAAACGTGCATTCGCCCGACGGCGTTTCCACCCAGTAATAATCGTTTTGCAGCTTAATGTGCGGCAACGACTGCGAGCCGAGCATAAGTTCGCCCCTTTCGCTCACCGATACTTTTTGGCATTGCTCGTACTGCGTCATGAGGTAAGCGAGCAAGCGGGCGTTGCAGGGCGTGGCCGCAATCTTTCGCCCTCGCCCAGGCACGGTGATGGCTTGCGCGTCGGGCGATGTGCGGGCAGGAATGATTATCCGCCGTACGGTGTCAATCCAAATGGCTTCGCCCGGCAGTGCGCGGCAAACGCCCATAAGCAATGGTTTGTCGGCTTTGCCCGAATTGGTGAAAACAAGGATGTCGCCCTTCTCGGGCACGGCGTAGCCCCAGCGATGGTAGCCCCAAAGGCTCTCGCCCGGCACGCGCCATCCGTAGTAGGTGAGGCTCACCAAGGCGTGCTGCCCCGTGGGCAGCGTGGTGTGGCTGACGAAGACGAAGCGCACAATGCAAAAAAGCACCGCCATCACCCCAAGTGGAAGCGCATAGAGCCGCAGTCCCTTGCGCTTGCCGCGTTTGGACTTCTGTTGCGCCTCGTTGCGCCTTTTATACTTGAAGGGGTGAAACCTCATAGTCGGGATGGTTCGTCAGGAACAGGGTTACTTGATGTCCCAAACACGCTTGAAGAAACGGCTCCAGCGTATCTTGCCCTCGGTAAGCCCGTAGTCGGGGTCGAGCGAAAGCCACACAAAGAGCGGTTTGCCCACGACGTGGTCTTCGGGGACGAAGCCCCAGAAGCGTGAGTCGGCGGAATTGTCGCGGTTATCGCCCATCATCCAATAGTAGTCGAGCTTGAACGTATAGGACGTGGCGGCTTTGCCGTTGATGTAAATCTTTCCGTTTTTCACCGCAAGGTCGTTGCCTTCGTAGACGCGGATGGGACGCTCGTAGACGGGGAGGTTTTGCAGCGTAAGCGTAAGCGTAGCCCCCTTCTTAGGTATCCACACGGGACCGTAGTTGGCCGTGGTCCAGTCCTTGACCATATTCTGTGGATAGAGCCAGTCGGCAGCCGGCTCGGCGCGCTTGATGGAACTTACCAAGTCCTTGCGTTGCGACAAGGCCTTGTAAACGCTGTGGGTGAGCGGCATCCATACGGTGTTGCCGTTGCGCTGCGTGTAGAGGTCTTCGTCGGTAATGCCCAATTCCTTTTTAAGGTCGAGGGGAATGTCCTGCTTGAATGTCACCTCGTAGGCGTATTGAACGTTCTCTGGTTCGGGCATCGCCTTGCCGTCGAGGTAGATGGTGTTGTTGCGTATTTGCAGCGTTTGCCCAGGCAGACCCACACACCGCTTCACGTAGTTTTCGCGGCGGTCAGTGGGGCGAGCCACAATGTCGCCAAACTGTTCCTGCTCCTGACGCATATAAGCCGTGCCGGCGGCATAAAGTTTGTGGAAGAAAGCCTGTTGCTCGTCGTAGCTCATGCCGGCGTGCAGCTTGCTCGAAGCGAGCGTGGGAGCTTCGCCGACAACTGCGGGCTGGTCGGCGAGCAGCTGGTCGCCCATCTGGTAGGCCATGCGGTAGTAGTCCTGATTTTGCTGGTTGAGCGCCACTGTGTCGCCGGCAGGGTAGTTGAACACTACGATGTCGCCCAGCTTCACGTTGCCCAGTCCCTCAACGCGGCGGTAGTCCCAATGCGGCCAGTTGCTGTAACTGCGGCAGTTGAGCAGGGGCAGGGTGTGCTGCGTAAGGGGCATATAGAGCGGCGTTTGCGGAATGCGCGGACCGTATGACAACTTGGACACGAGCAGATAGTCGCCCGTGAGCAACGTCTTTTCGAGCGACGAGGAGGGAATGACAAAGTTTTGGAAGAAGAACTGGTTGATGAAATAGATAGCCACCAAGGCAAACACGATGGCGTCAACCCAGCTCATGATGAAGCGCGTGGCTGGCCCTACTTCGGGTTCGCGCCACCACCCCCACTTTATCTTGTGCGAGATGTAAAGGTCGTAGATAAAAGGCAATACGATAAGCCCCCACCAAGAGCCAACCCAATAGAGAAAGGCGAGGTAGAGAATGGTGACAACGGAGAACCACGACCACGCCCACACCTTTCCGTGGGGTTTGCGTTCGTCGTTGCGGCCTGTGCTGCCCTTGCGTTTTTTCGATGTAAACATAACTGTGGCGGTTGGGCAGGTTAGAAGTTGAACAAGTCGTCGGTGGTGAGCAAGCCCTCGTGCGTGGCGGTAAACTCAGCTGCAAGCACTGCGCCCAGGGCAAAACCGCTGCGGTTGTGCGCCGAGTGGGTAATTTGTATCATGTCGGCGGGCGAGTCGTAGGTGATAGTGTGTATGCCCGGCACTTCGCCCTCGCGTATGGCGTCGATGCGCAGGAGGTCGGCGGCCTGTTCTTTAGAACCGCTCACGCTGCCGTCGGCGTTGTGTACTTCGCCCTTCACCCAACCCGTCTTGCGGTCGAGTTCGGCGCAAACCTGCTCGGCCAGCGTGATGGCTGTGCCGCTTGGGGCATCGAGCTTGTGTACGTGGTGTGTCTCCACCTCGCTCACGTCGTAGGTGGGGTAGGCGTTCATGATGCGCGCCAGGTACTTGTTGACGGCTGAAAAGATGGCTACGCCGAGCGAGAAGTTCGAGGCCCAAAACAGCGTGCGCCCCTCTTCCTTACAGGCGCGGCGCACGTCGGCCTCGTGTTCCTTGAGCCAGCCCGTGCTTCCGCTCACCACCTTTACGCCCTGTTGCCAAGCGCGCAGGTAGTTGTTGTAGGCGGCTGTGGGCGAGGTGAACTCGATGGCCACCTCGGCACTGCGGAATGCGTCGCTGTCGAAGTCGTCAAGGTTGTTTACGTCGATAATGCTCACTATCTCGTGTCCGCGGCGGCGGGCGATGTCCTCAATCATGTGGCCCATCTTGCCGTAGCCTATCAATGCTAATTTCATCGTTTCAGTATGTGTTTCCTTGTTTTCTTCTGTATGGGTGAACTGCGTCAGAATGAGACGCTACCGTTGTGCAAATGTAGTATTTGCTTTCTATTCGTGCAAATCGGGCGTTTCCTGCGCCTCGCCGTTTGCCGCCGTGGCGGCGTTGTCCCTTACGAGCGGGCGTACGTTCTCGATGATTCGGAACAGTTCGTCGACGCTCACCGCCCGTAGCATGGCGATGCGAAGCGGACGGAAGTTGGGAATGCCCTTGAATATGGGCGAGGCGGCCAGATGGCGGCGTACGTGGAGTATGCCGCGGTATTCGTCAATGCGCCCCACGCTTTGGCGCACCTGCTCTTTCAGCACGTCGAGTTTCCAGTCGGAGGTCATGGGCGCGTACTCGCTGGGGATGACGTTGTCCACGCTGTGGTCGTCGGCGTGGAGTGCGTCGTGCATTTCCTTGAATATCCACGGCCGACCAAAGGTGGCGCGACCCACCATCACGGCATCTACGCCGAAAGTATCGAAGGCGTTCACCGCTTCGCTGGCCGACGTGATGTCGCCGTTTCCTATAATAGGAATATGTATGCGTTCGTTGCGCTTCACCTCGCCGATGAGTGTCCAGTCGGCACTGCCCGTGTACATCTGCGCCCGTGTGCGGCCGTGTATGGTGAGTGCCTTGATGCCGCAGTCTTGCAGCTGCTCGGCCAGGGGAACGATGATTTTGTGTTCTGCGTCCCACCCCAAACGGGTCTTTGCCGTTACTGGCACGTTGACGGCATCGACTACGGCGCGCGTGATTTCGAGCATCCTCGGCACGTCTTGCAGCAGGCCCGCGCCAGCCCCTTTGCCGGCCACGCGCTTCACGGGACAGCCAAAGTTGATGTCGAGTACGTCGGGATGTGCGCGTTCGGCGACAATCTGTGCCGCGTCGCGCATGGCCACGGGGTCTTTTCCGTAAATCTGTATGGCTACGGGACGCTCCGCATCGCAAACGGTGAGTTTTTCGAGGCTGCGGTTGACCATGCGCACAAGTGCATCGGCCGCCACAAACTCCGAGTATACCATCGATGCGCCCAAGCGGCGGCAAAGCAGACGGAAACCGATGTCGGTCACGTCCTCCATGGGGGCAAGCAGCACGGGGCGGTTGCCGAGGTCAAGGTTTCCTATCTTCATGCGGCAGTAGCTTTTTTCGGGGTGTTCTTCATGCCAAGGAGCAGCAACGGCACGGCAACGAGAATGTATAGGAAAGGTTGCCAAACGGCCGTAGCCGTATCAAAGGGATAGTAGATGAATATCAAGGCAAGGGTGTTGTTGCAGATGTGGGTGGGCAGACAAAGGCGCAGGTCGCCCGTGCGCAGGTACATCATGCCGAGCAAAAAGCCTATCACAAAGGCTGGAATGCCCTGTGTCAGGTTGCCGTGAATAAGGGCGAAGAGCAGAGCCGTGATGCCTGTTGCCAGCCAGCCTTTCATCTTCATGCCGTAGAGCGAGCGCAGAATGCCCACACGGAAGGTAAGTTCCTCGGCCAGCGGGCCCACAATGCACATAAGCAGGATGCACCACGGGTTGCGGCTTATATCCTTGAAAAGCTGCAAATCGCTATTGTCGGCAAGGTGAAGGTATTCGAGCAATTCCGAAAGACCTATCGAGAGAAACAGCGCGCCGCATACGGCGGCTGCAATTTGCCAAAGGGAGATGCCACGGGGAGTGACTTCTTGCTTGAACGGGCGAAACTTGAATATGCCGGCAATTTCGGGATTGTCGATACTGCGCAGTCGCACGGGTTTCTCCACACGGTAGAACCACCACCAAAGTCCGAACGACAAGAGCAGTTCGCCAATCAGCATACTGATGCCCTGACTCACGGGGGGCACGCTCAGTTCGCTTATAGGCACGCCGCTGCCCAGCATGTTCAGGTTGGAGAAGAGAAGAGCCGACAGGTAGGCGACTGTCTGCACGGCTACGAACAGTACAATAAGGGTGACTGTGGTAATCATTAACGTATAGTTTTGTGTCTTAGTGTCTCTTTGCGCCGCCTTATTGTCCGCTCAGTACGTTGCGGACGCTTTCGGCGTCGTGGGCAAGTTGTGCACGGAGGGCTTCCACGTTGGGAAAACGCTTTTCGTCGCGAATGCGGCGGACGAACCATAGCTTCATGCGCTTGCCGTAGAGGTTGCCGCCCTCGTAGTCGAGCAGGTGTGTCTCTATGGTCTGGTCGGAGCCGTTGTCGAGCGTGGGGCGCCAGCCTATGTTGAGCATGGCGTTGTAGGTGAAGCCGTCCACCTCGGCGCGCACGGCGTATACGCCTCGTCCGGGGACTATCTGTTCGGCGCACGCCGGTTGCAGATTGGCGGTGGGAAAACCCAAATTGCGCCCTTCGTGGTGCCCCTCCACGATTGTACCTTCGAGCAGGTACGGGCGGCCTAAGCACGTGCGTGCCATCTCTACGTTTCCGCCCGCCAAGAAGCGGCGTGTAGCCGAACTGCTTACTCGCAGGTCGCCCGTCTCAAATACGTTCTCGCGTATCACCTCGATGCCCAGTGCCTTGCCGTAGCGCACGTAGTCCTTGAAGCCCGCAGAGAGGTCTGAGCCGAAGTGGTGGTCGTAGCCCACGAGCAGACAGCGCACGTCGAGTTCCTTTTTCAGCACCAGCTCCATAAATTCCTGCGAGGTGAGCATCGACATGGCGTGGTCGAAGTGGAGCATCACGCAACCGGCAAGTCCCTGCTGCGCCAACAGTTGCAGTTTTTGTTCGTTGGTAGTGAGCAGTTCCGGCCAATAGCGAGTTTGCGAGAGAGCCAGACGCGGGTGTTCCTCAAACGTAATCACGATAGGCAGCAGTCCTCTTTCTGTCGCTGCCTTCTTTATTTGGCTGATGAGGAACGCATGGCCGCGGTGCACACCGTCGAAAAAGCCGATGGCGGCGCAGTATCCCTGCCCCTCGCCTTGGTCGTAGGCTTTGAATTTATGAAAGTCGTAGTTTGCCATCTTCGTCAAAGTATTTGAACCATTCGCTGTTTGCCGGGGCGAGCAGGGCTTGCAGTCCGCAATCACGGGCGGCTTGGCAGTTCACCTCGCTGTCGTCAAAGAACAGTATGTCGGCAGGGGCAGCCCCCAGTCCTTCAGCCACTTTCTCGAAGATCAGCGGCGCGGGCTTCTCAACTCCCAGTCGGCAGGACAGGAATATGCGGTCGAAAAAGTCGTCGGCGTGCAGTCCCTTGTAGTGGAAGAAGTCTTCCTCCGCCATGCGCCAATGCACCTCGTTGGTGTTGCTCAGCAGGTTCACGGAGTAATGCTTCTTTATTTTCAGCAGAAGTTCGAGCCGTTCGGCCGGCACGCCTTTGTGCAGGAATGTTTCCCAAGCGGCTACGATGTCCTCGTTGCTCGCCTGTGGCGCGTGGCAAAGCGCACGCAGTTCGTCGCAAAACTCAGGGATTGTCACGCTGCCCTCTTCCAGTTTCGAGAACACGCCGCTCTGTTTGTAGTCGCCCAAATAGGGACGTATGTCAATGCCAATGGAAAGAAAACTTTCCAGCACTCGCTCGCGGTCTAAGTCCACAAGCACGCCGCCAAAGTCAAAAAGCAGAATGGGTTTAGTCATTGGTATAGGTCTTTGCGTTGTCGTATTGCGAAGCACTCGCTAATATGGCGCAAAATATGTTTTTACTTATTTGGAGATGCAACATCCTTTTTTGTTGACATTGTTGAGACTTTTGAGGCTGTGAAAGCCATTGTATCCGGAAAAGGTGTGAATGTAAAGGGCTTTAAGGAAATCTGAGTGCCATAGGCTTAATTCATCGAAAACTAATTCTTCGGGGGAGGTCCTGACATCGCCAGAAGTTACGTCTTCAATGATTTGCGGCAAAGCCATGCATAGCTTGTAAAAAGCTGTGGCATCTCCGAAGACGAGTTCATAGAACTTGTCCAGTGATATTCTGCGTATGCGCTTATGGGAACAGGTCTTGTCGTCAAGGGGTCTTTCCCAGGCCTCATCTGTAGACTCTTTTGAGAGAATTTCTACAAGGTAACAGACGGCTTCATCGTCTTCCAAAAGCTTTGATTGCATTTTCATGTTGGTTTTCCGCAAGGAAGTTTCCGTCATGGTGTCCTGCCGTCCTGTTAGCTTCACGAAAATATGAAGACCGAGATTCTCCACGTCAAAGCCTTGTTTGGGGACAGTCCAACCATTGCCGGCGTAATTGAAAATGTTTTGGTGAAAGTAGCCAATTCGGTTGCCGTTGGACTTGTCGATTTGCCGGAAGCATTCGTCAGCAATTGCCTGTTCAATGCTTTTTCCGTAGACTTTTGCATCGAACGTAAGCTTTATGGGGTCAACGATGTTTTGGTTGAAGTCTGCTAAGGTGATTTCCCGGCAATAGGACTTCACAGTGTTGCGGACGTGTTCGTAAATGTCTGCATCCGAGATGAAGCCTAAGTTGTAGTTCCTCATAAGAATAGTCGTTAGTTTCGCTCTGCTGCGACAATTTTGTACAGCTTGTCGCTGGGGCGTATCTTTTCTGGAACGGGGATGGCAATGCGCATGCCCTTTTTGGCGGTGTCAATGGGGCCGTTGTCGCCGTGGATGTCGGTGGCGGTGACGTAGATGGCTCCGGTGGTAGGGCCGATGATGAGGAGCTTGTCGCCTTTGGTGAACTCGCCGGCTTCAATGTAGAACTCCCCAACGCCGAGGCGCGAGAAGTATTTCTGCCCCTTGCCCACGTATTGCTTTTTCTCCGTGGCGGAAGAGCCGTACACCTCGCTCCATTCGCCGAGCTTTTGGCCAAGGTAGTAGCCGTCCCAGAAGCCGCGGTTAAACACCGTCTTCAGTCGTTCCGTCCAAGCCTCTGCCTTTTCGGGGGAGAATGTGCCGTCCTCCACGGCGGCGAGGGCTTCCTTGTAGCACTGCACCACGGTGTAGACGTACTCTGCGCTGCGGGCGCGTCCCTCAATCTTGAACACGCGTACGCCGGCTTTCACCATTTTGTCGAGGAACCCGATTGTTTTCAGGTCTTTGGGACTCATGATGTACTTGTTGTCCACGTCGAGTTCCACGCCCGTTTCGCGGTCGCGCACGGTGTAGCTGCGGCGGCACACCTGCATGCACTGCCCGCGGTTGGCGGAACGCCCGAGGTTGTCGAGCGACAGGTAGCACTTGCCGCTCACGGCCATGCAGAGCGCGCCGTGGCAGAACATTTCGATGCGGATGAGGTTGCCCGACGGTCCGCAGATGTGTTCTCTCTCGATTGCTTGGTGGATGTGCGCCACTTGGTCCATGTTGAGTTCGCGGGCCAGCACGGCCACGTCGGCAAACTGGGCGTAGAACTTCAAGGCTTCCACGTTCGATATGTTGAGCTGCGTGGACAGGTGCACCTCTTGCCCGATGCGGTTGCAGTAGGTCATCACGGCCACGTCGCAAGCTATTACGGCTGATATGCCGGCCGTGTGGGCGGCGTCGCAGATGCGGTGCATCAGGTCGATGTCCTCGTCGTAGATAATGGTGTTGACGGTGAGGTACGACTTCACGCCTCGCTCGCTGCACTGCTGGGCTATGTCGTGCAAGTCGTCGATGGTGAAATGGCTTGCGCTGTGGGCGCGCATATTCAGGGCTTCGATGCCGAAGTATATGGAGTCGGCTCCGGCTTTGAGGGCTGCGGCGAGCGATTCGCGCGAGCCGGCGGGAGCCATTATTTCGTATTCATTGCTCATTGGCGTAGTGTTATTCAATGCTTGTTCCCTTGTTCTCGCTGAGGCTGTCGGCTCGTGTGATGACCACGCGGCGCACGCCGGCTTCGACGGCGGCCAGACTGTTCTCTATCTTGGGCAGCATGCCGCCGCTCACGATGCCTTGGGCTTTGAGGTTGTCGAAACTCTCTCGGGTGATGAGGGGAATGACACTCGTTTCGTCCTCAGGGTCGGTCAGTACGCCGGCGTGTTCAAAGCAGTAGACGAGCGTCACCTCGAACTTCCCGGCCAGAGCCTTTGCCGTTTCGGCGGCGATGGTGTCGGCGTTGGTGTTGAGCATCGAGCCTCTCTTGTCGTGGGTTAGCGGAGCCATCACAGGGGTGATGCCGGCGTTGAGCAGCAGCGACAGGCGTTCTGCGTCCACGCAGTCCACGTCGCCCACGAAGCCGTAGTCGATGCCGTTCTTCAACGGGCGGCGGTGCGATTGTATCACGTTCATGTCGGCTCCCGTCAGTCCGAGCGCGTTCACGTCCTTGGCTTGCAGCTTGGCCACGATATTTTTGTTGACCAGTCCGCCGTAGACCATCGTCACCACGCGGAGCATTTCCTCGTCGGTCACGCGGCGGCCTTCAATCATTGTGGTCTCTATGCCGAGCCGTGCCGCGATGTCGGTAGCCGTGCGACCGCCGCCGTGCACGAGTATTTTGTGTCCTTCGAGTTGGCAGAACTGGTTGAGGAGCGTTTCGAGTGATTGGGGCGTTTCAACGATTTTTCCGCCCACTTTTACAATCGTAAGTGTCTGTTTCATGCTGCAAAATTACTCATTTCCGTGTTTTGTCCTTTCAGCGCGAAGCGGGTTGACAAGCATTTTTGGAAATCCTTACAACGTATTTGCCTTTGCTTGCCAACCCGCTTCGCTTTCAGTGTGGTTGGGATGTGTCAGAAGAAGATGGCCTCGTTGATGAGGCGGCGAATGGCGTCGGGGTCATTGTCGGGGCATATCATGAGCGTGTCGCCCTGTTGCGCCACCATGAAGCCGTCGAGTCCCGCCACGATGGCTTTCATGCCTTGGGGCAGACGCACAATGCAGTTTTGCGACCCCGAGAACATCACCTTTGCGCCGCCGCTCACGGCGTTGCCGTCGGCATCGGTCTTCGAGAGTTCACGCAGCTCTGGCCAGCAGCCCACGTCGGCCCAGCCGAACTGGCATGCCTGTACCACCACGTTGCGGCATCCCTCGAGTACCATAAGGTCGATGCTCTTGGGCATGCCCTCGGGAACGCAAGAGCGCACGTATTCCACTTCCTCGGCGATAGTCACCATCTGCTCGGCCACTTTGTCGACGGGTTGGTCGGGACGGTTGGCAAGGGCGGAGAGGTGTCGGCCCATGGTGTCGGCTTTCCAAAGGAAGATGCCGGTGTTCCAGAGGAACTCGCCGCTTTCGAGGAACATCCGGGCGTAGCTTATTTCAGGCTTTTCGCTGAATGACTGCACGCTGTAAAGCTGCGCCGCGCTGTCCTTTTCGTCGCCCATCTGAATGTATCCGTAGGCGGTGTTTGGTACGGTAGGCGTTACGCCCATGGCCAGAAAGTCGTTGTGCTGGCTCACGTATTCCAGTCCCTGCGTAATTTGCTGCTCGAACACGTCCTCGCGCTGGATTATCTGGTCGGCTGGTGTCACCACCACGTTAGCCTCGGCATCGGCGAGCGCAGCGTGCCAGGTGCCCCAAATGGCTGCCTGTGCGGTGTTGAGCTGCACGGGTTCGGGCAGGATGTTCTCCTCGGGTATCTCGGGCAACTGCTCGCGCACAAGCGGCACGTAGCCCTCGTAGGTGGAGATGAATATGTTTTTTGTGGGGATGAATTTGGCGAAACGGTCGAACGTTTGTTGCAGAAGGCTTCGCCCTGTGCCGAAGAAGTCGATGAATTGTTTGGGCAGTTCCTTTTGGCTTGCCGGCCACAGACGGCGGCCGATACCTCCTGCCAATATGATGCAATAGTTCTTGCTCTGTGTTTCCATGACAGTAAGAAGGTTATCTCCCGTGCGGTAGGTGTTCAAAAAAGAACAAGAAGGTTTTTCCTTTGAACAAAAGTGCATAGGCTGTAAGCCTCAAAGTTCCTAGCCCAGGGCAGAGTGAAGGGGCAAAGCCCCGAACGACGCCCTGGGTATCCTTTCAAGTAAGGTCGTCGCCCTGTAAGGGCAAAAGTGGATGCCTATTCTTTACTGTTGCCCTTTCAGGGCGCAAATAAAGGGCTTGTGTATAACCCAGGGCGTTGCCCTGGGCTAAGGACTTGCAAGGCTTTCAGCCTTTTTTCGCTGGACATTTCTATGCAAGATGTGAACACCCAACTGCACGGGGTGCGTTAATTCATTGCTAAGTTAGGCTTTTTCGCAGGGAATGTGCGGATTTCGTTTTTAAAAAAGCTGAAATGGACGATTTTTGCCGCCTTTCGGGTTTGCCGCCGCCTCATGGTACGGGGTCGTAGCCGCTTCCGCCCCAGGGATGGCAACGCAGTATGCGGCGCACGGCGAGGTAGAGCCCCTTCACCGGACCGTGTTTCTGCAAGGCTTCAACGGCGTATTGCGAACAGGTGGGGGTGAAGCGGCACGCGGGCGGCAGCATGGGGGAGATGTACCGCTGGTAGAGCCGTATGGGGTAGATGAGCAACTGTGTGACGGGGTTTTTCATAGCGGTGGCGGAGGGGTAAACGAATGAGCCTCGGCGGTTTAGCCGGCGGTCATGCCCTGCGCCTTTTCGCCGATGCGCTGGAGCAGGGAGGCAATGCGTGTGCGGACAAGCCGTGACGGCATGGGCTTGTCGGCGAGCCAGATGAAAGCGATATGTACGCAGTCCGCTGGGGCAAGCTGCGAAAGGATGCGTTCTTTTTCCAGGCGGTAGGCTTCGCGAAGCTGGCGTTTGGCTAGGTTGCGGTCCACGGCGTGGCGCAGGTGGCGCTTGGCTACGCTGAGCAGCACCTTCACCTGAGGTCCGTGGCCGTCGTAGGGCATCTTGCGGAACGTGGCGCGCACAGGGAATGCACTCATCGACGCGCTGCCCGCGCTGAAAAGCGTTTCGATGTCGCTTCTCAGGCAGATGTGTTCGCTCTTGCGAAACGTGTGCAGGTGTGGGGTGGGGTGGGGAGTGTGCTGCATGGGGTTGTAGTGCATGGGGCTTTGGCTTGTTGCAAAGGTACGCAAAAAAGATTTGGCGGAATTGCCGTCCCGTGTGCAAGGGGCTTCCGGCAATTCCGCCAAAACGTATTTGGGCGCGTGCGCTTACTTGTTCTTTTGCAGATAGAGGTCGATGGCGGCTGTCATGGAGCGTGCCTCGGGTGTGGGGGCCGAGAGGTCGCAGCGCAGGCCGGCGTCCTCGATGGCTTTCTTTGTCACTGCGCCGAAACAGGCCAGACGGGTGTCGCCCTGCTCGAAGTCGGGGAAGTTCTCCAGCAGCGACTTCACGCCGGCGGGGGTGAAAAGCACAATCATGTCGAAGTTGAACGGCTTGTCCTTGGGGTACTCGTCGGTCACGGTGCGGTACATCACGCACTCCGTGTGGTTGAGTTCTTTCGCGTCAAGGAGCTTTGCCACGTCGTCGTTGTGTACGTCAGACAGGGGAATGAGGTACTTCTCCGTCTTGTGCTTCATCATCACGGGTACGAGTTCCGGCCAACGGCCCGTTGCGCCGAAGAACACCTTGCGCTTGCGGTACTGTATGTACTTCTGGATGTAGAGTGCCACCGCTTCGGAGAGGGCAAAGTATTTCATGTCCTCGGGCAGCGTCACGCGCAGTTCTTTGCAGAGGGTGAAGAAGTAGTCAACCGAATGCCGCGAGGTGAACACGATGGCCGTGTAGTTGAGTATTTGTATCTTCTGCTGGCGGAATTCGCGGGCGCTCAGACCTTCCACCTTGATAAACTGGTGAAAGGTGAACTCCACGTGGTGCTTGTTTTCTATCTCGAAGTAGGGAGACTTTTCGGAAGTCGGTTTCGGCTGGGAAACGAGTATCTTCTTAATCATTGGTCTACTTTGTCTTATCTTCTGGTCTGGCTCTTCCCCCGTCGGGGCGGCTCGGTGGTGGTTATTGGTTCAGTGTCAGGAGCAGGTTGTTGGCGTATACCAGTATGCGGAACAGCACGAAGAGGGGTGCTATTTCAAGCGTGCAAAAGTACAAAAAAAGATGCAGCAAGCCGAACGGGTAGTTGAAAAAGATGCGTGAACACTTGTAGAACAGAAGCGCTTTGTTGATGGCGAGCAACGCCATGAAAACGATGACGGTGTGCTGCAGGCTGAGGTCGAAATAAACCACGAGGAGCGACACCGGGAGCAGAGCTACGCCGAGGGCGAGGATGCCCAGGAGGTACGACGCACTCCACTGTTCGCACTGCTTGCGGCTGAAGAACACGCTGTTGACCACGTGGTAGAGCATGGTCTTCACCAGATAGAACACGCAGCAAATGCCCACGCTCGAAGCCAGGATCTTGTAGGGCGACACTTGGTTGAACACCTCCGTTTGGCACTCCTGCGTATAGTCGAAGAAGAGCGTGCCAAGCACAAGGCAGGTTTGGAATATGAGGAACGCCTGTCCCTGCATTTCGCTCTCTGTGCGTTCGGCGAAGAGGTTTTCGCGGTCACGGTGGCGGAAGAAGTCCTTTATCTGTTTGTGCAGATAGCGGCGCGAGCGCGAAATGACCCATGCCGCCATGAAAAAGCTGAGCATGAGCAGTGTCGTCACGAGCGAATCGCCGCGAAACTGGTAAGGCACGGGATCGCCCGCAATTCCGGCGTGGGGGGCGGTGCCTATGAGCGTGGAGTCGGCGCGCCCGGCCAGGCTGTCGAGTTCTTGCGCCAGCTTGCTTTTGGGCAGGTGGGTGAGGGCGTTTTTCCAGTAGTCGTCGGCAAAGGCCGCGGGCTTCATCGTCAGGGGCTGCCCCGGCGCGAGCGGACGCATCTCCCTCGGGTCGGGCGGCACGGTGTCGGCCGGCTGGCGGTGGTTTCGCCGCCCATTGGACGCGCTCCGGGCGGCAGTTTCCTGCGCTTCGTTTTCCTCCTCGCCTACGGGCATGGCGGCAGTGACGGTGTCGCCCAGCAGGGCAATGCCGTCGGTTGTGCCGAATGTGTGGTGGGGGAAAATCGCGGTGGCCATGGTGCGTCAGAGTGCGGCGAACTTGCGCACGTTTTTGTCCCAGAGGGGCGTGGTTTGTGCCAGTTCGAGAGCCTGTTCGGGCGTGTCGGCCACGTGCCAGATGGCGGTGTGAGCCTCGCGCATGAATTTTTCGTCGGCCGCCTTTTGCAGCTGTTGGAGCAGGGGCTGGTAGTAGCCGTCGGTGTTGAGTATGATGATGGGCTTGAGGTAAAGCCCGAGTTGTTTCCACGTGATGATTTCGAGCAGTTCCTCAAGCGTGCCTACGCCGCCGGGCAGGGCGATGCAAGCGTCGCTCATGCTGGCCATCTGCTCTTTGCGGCGGTGCATGTCGGGGGTGACGATTAGCTGCGTCATGCCCGTGTGTTGCCACTTCTGTTCAATCATGAACTCCGGGATGACGCCGACTGCGCGGCCGCCGGCGGCCAGGCATGCGTCGGTGCAGGCGCCCATCAGTCCCGTGCGCCCGGCTCCGTTGATGAGCGTATGGCCGCCTTGGCCTATGAGCTGGCCGAGTGTTTGGGCTGCCTCGACGTAGGGGGCGGGGATTTGTCCGCTCGATGCGCTGTATACGGTGATGTTCATTCCTCTTGCTTGATAGGTTTGCGTGTAAAACGGAAATAATGCCCCCTCTCCTTATAGGGCGAGGGGACATTAGAAGTGGGTGTGCCGTTAGGCCAGGGCGAAGGCCTTGCGTATGGCTTCTACCTTGTCGAACTTCTCCCATGTGAAGAGTTCGACGGCGATTTCCTTGTCGGGCTGGCCCGGCGCGCTGAACGTCTTCACCTTTGTTTCGGGCGTGCGGCCCACGTGGCCGTAGCTTGCCGTCTCTTCGTAGATGGGCTGGCGCAGTTTCAGGTCGCGCTCGATGGCTGCGGGGCGCAGGTCGAACAGTTCGGCAATTTTCTGGGCAATTTCGCCGTCGCTCAGAGCCACGTGGCTGCGGTTGTACGTGTCGACGTAGATGGATATAGGCTCTGCCTTGCCGATGGCGTAGCTCAGCTGCACGAGCATTTCGTCGGCCACGCCGGCTGCCACCATGTTCTTGGCGATGTGGCGTGCGGCGTATGCGGCCGAACGGTCCACCTTTGAGGGGTCTTTGCCCGAGAATGCGCCGCCGCCGTGCGCGCCCTTGCCGCCGTAGGTGTCGACGATTATCTTGCGGCCGGTCAGGCCCGTGTCGCCGTGGGGACCGCCGATGACGAACTTGCCCGTGGGGTTGACGTAGTACTTTATTTCGCCCTTGTGGAAGAGTTCCTTCACCTCGGGGGTCTTCACGCGTTCGGCAAGCACGCGGGGGATGACTATCTCGCGTACGTCGCGCTCAATCTGTTCGAGCATACGGCGGTCGGCCTCGTCCTGCGAACCGGCTTCGGCGGCCGAGATGAACTCGTCGTGCTGCGTGCTGACCACGATGGTGTCGATGCGGCGGGCCACGTTGTCATCGCCGTACTCCACCGTCACCTGGCTCTTCGAGTCGGGGCGCAGGTATGTCATCTGCTTGCCCTCGCGGCGTATTTCGGCCAGCACGTAAACGATGTCGTGCGCCAGCGAAAGGGGCAGGGGCATGTAGGTGTCGGTTTCGTTGTTGGCATAGCCGAACATCATGCCCTGGTCGCCGGCGCCTTGCGCCATGGGGTCGGTGCGGTCTACGCCGCGGTTGATGTCTGCGCTCTGCTCGTGGATTGCGCTGAAAATGCCGCAGCTCTCTGCCTCGAACTTATAGGCGGCCTTGGTGTAGCCGATACGGGCGATGGTGCGGCGCACCACGTCCTGGAGGTCTACGTAGGCTTCGGACTTCACTTCGCCGGCAACCACCACCTGGCCCGTGGTGACGAGCGTTTCGCACGCCACTTTCGAGTGGGGGTCAAAGGCGAGGAGTTGGTCGAGAACGGCGTCTGAAATTTGGTCGGCCACCTTGTCGGGGTGTCCCTCCGAAACGCTTTCGGATGTGAAAAGGTATCCCATCGTTTTTTAGTGTGTTTTGCTTGGCAAGCCGTGGCGTTGCGCCGCCGGGGCTTGCCCGGGTGATAAAAAATTAGCCTGTTTCGCTCACAGTTGGCGTAACAGGCAGAGTGGGATTCGGCTTGAATGTTTGTTCGCTTAGTCGCCGCGCAACGGTTGCGGGGCAACGCGTTGGCGTACGAGTTTTAGCATTGTTTTTGAGAGGTTGCAAGCAGCCAAATCTGTCCTCTGTGATTGTTGTGTGTGAGTTGAAAACTGAGGGAGGGTAGGGACGATCGGGCTCGAACCGATGACCTCTGCAATGTGACTGCAGCGCTCTAAACCAACTGGGCTACGCCCCTGTCTCTCGTTGTTTTCGGCTGCAAAGTTACGCTTTGCGCATTTACGGGCAAAATGTTTGCCTGATTTATTTGCCTGACCGCCCAATTTATCCTCGGCCTTGTTGGCGTACACCGTACGGGCTGCGTGTGTCTGCCGTACGGGCTACGCACGTGAGCCGTACGCTCGCCATGCGTAGCCCGTACGGTGTACGCCGACTGCGTGGGGGCTTGTGACGACTTTTGCGCCGAACGAAACCGGCAATCCGTTGCACTGAAAAATCCGGCTCTGCACTCGTCGTTGCAAGTTCAGAGCCGGATTGCATGGCGCGCATTGGCCTTGGTCAGGGTCACGCCTTATGGTGTCAGTATTGCGGGGCGTTGCCGCCGAATTCCTCCATCTTGTCGGCCGGAACGGGCCCGTACTGGTTGGCCGGCTGCGTGTCCTGGCAGAGGAATACGAGCAGGACGATTGCCCCGACTATCGGGATGAGGCAAATGAACCACCACCAGCCCGAACGCCCCGTGTCGTGCATGCGGCGGCAGAAAACGGCCAGGCAGGGGATGATCGTAGCAAGCGTATAAATCCAGTTGAGAACTTCCCCGATGGTGTATCCTACGCCAACTCCCGTATAGCCGCTTCCGAACATCGCGCCGAGAATAAATCCCACGATGTACAGGGCGATGCCCACGATGACGTTGAAAAGCGTGAAGTACCAGTATTCAGAGCGCGACGCCCGTCCGCTGAAAGTGGCGTAATTGCTGAAAACGTGCTTTACAGATGTGCCGAAATCCATAGTGTAAGGTATTAGAAGGTGAATAACAAACGCCGGCAACCTGCCGGCGCTGCAAATATGGGGGGGTAATTTCCGCATAGCCAAGCAAACGGGGCTGTTTTTGCTTGGGGGACAAGGCAGATGCATATTGGACGCAAAAAACGCCCGCTCCGAAGGATTGCAAGAATTGCCTTTCTCGTTCGGAGCGGGCGTTTTTACAAGTTATGTTATCTCTCGTCGAACACGTTTTTGATGGCATACAAGGGGTAAACCCTGATGTCATCGTAGTGGAAGAAGTTTTCTAAGGAGGTTCGGATGCCGTAGTCAATGCCTTTTTGCTGGAGAAAAAGGCGCAGGCTCTGCATTGAACCTTTCGTCCCCGACTTAACTTCGATGGGGCGAATTTTGTCAGCAATTTGCACCACATAGTCAACTTCTGCGCTGCTGCCGCTTTTTTCTCGATGCCAGCAATAGAGTGACCGCGGGTCGTAACAGGGCGAAGACTTGATAATCTCGTTGCCAACAAATGTCTCGGCGATAGCTCCGCGGTTGATGACTTGCATATCGGCGGAGGCAAGGTACTCGCCAAGGTCAAGGCCGAGCATGCTTTGCAGCATTCCCGTGTCAAGGAATATCATACGGCGGTATTTCTCGTTGATTTCCGCCCCGAGCGGAATGCCGTTTGCGGAAGTGTGGGTTACGGGATATACCAACCCCGCCAGTATCAAGGTGTCCAAGGCTGCCCTTACCTGCCCGCTGCTGCCCTCGCAATCAACCTTGTTGTATACGAATTTCCCCAATCCCTGTTCGGCAACTGAGCGGAATACGGCATCTATTCTCGCGGTTGGCACTCGTTGGCGATATTTGGCAAAGTCGTCACGGAAAGAACGGATAAGTTCACGGAGAATGCGTTGGCATTCCACAATGTCCCCATCCTCGCAATATCTTGCCATCACGGCGGGCATTCCGCCCAATACCATAAACTTGCGCAATTGGCGGACAGCCTGCTCATGGATAGGCGCGGGGAGCGGAGCGTCGGGCGTAGCGCGGCTAATCATATCTGCCAACATCTCATCGCCTGTCGCCCAGAGAAATTCCTCGAAACAGAAAGGGTACATGAAGATGCTTCTTATCCTGCCCACTCCATACGACGGGAGGGACTCCAAGGCGAACTCCAGCAATGAGCCGGCCGCTATTAGGTGTTGCTCCGGATATTTCTCGTAAAAATACCTCAGGCGGTTGATGGCTTGTGGGCAAGCCTGTATTTCGTCGAAGAACAGAAGCGTTCTTCCTGCTACGATGGGGGTGTGCAGTTGGACGGAAAGGAGCTGGCAGATTTCCTGCGGCGAATAAGAGCCGTCGAACATATAGTGTATGTCCTGTCGCTCGTTGAAATCTACTTCTGCCAAGTTGTCGAACTGCGTGGCCAGTTGCCGCACGGCGGTTGTTTTTCCCACTTGCCTTGCTCCTCGCAGCAGTAAAGGCTTCCTCGCAGAGGATTGCACCCAAAGCTGCAGCTCTCGGTCAATATGCCTTTTCAAATATTTGCCCATGTCCTATAAAAGCTTGGTTTACAGGTGCAAAGATGCACATCTTTATAAAATTAGGGGCGGAAAATGGGCTAAACCTTACAAAATTAGGGGCGGAAAACACGTTGAACCTTATAAAATTAGGGGCGAAGGCTTGTTGCTGTGCGTAAATTTAGGGCAACAACGCGCCTGTTTGGCTAATACATCAGTCCGAACGCCCAGAGGGGCAGTACGTTGGCGTAACCTGTCTCTATGTCGTCCTTTACTATGTAACTGTTGGGGATGTCGGCGATTTGCTTTTGCCCTTTTTTGCGGCCGCCAATTTCGAACGTTCGTCCGTCCACTAGGAAATCCGACACGGGCGAGCCCATCACGTCGCCCACCACGCGCACTTGGTTCATAAAAAACGTCTCGCGTACGTTGCCAATGTCCGCCCGTGTGGGGGCAAGCACGTAAATTAGGTTTGTATTGTCCAGATATACTTTCTCTGTTTTCCCGAGACCTCGTATGCCACCTACGGCGTTGCGCAACTGGGCTATCATTCCAGCCCGTTCGATGTAGAGCAGATAGTCCTGTACGTAGTTGCGGCTAATTCCCGTAACGTTCGCCAGTCGCTGCATTACGGGCTTGAAGGGCACGCTCTCGGCAATCACCATCAGCAGCTGCTTGAGCTTGCGCCCCACCGAAACGTTGGCGTTGAGGTAGAGCGGAATATCGCTCTCCATGGTCTGCTCCACTACCTGCGAGAGTTCCAGCCCGAAAGCCGCATCGCCCCCAAACGGGTAGTACCCTCTGCGCAGGTAGTCTCGGAAAAGGGGGAGTGGATGCTCTGCGCCGGGAATTTCGTAAGAGTGGCTCAATAATTGTTCCCAACTGATTGCTGGCATCCGTATGCCGTGGAATAGGTGAAGGTACTCCCTGAACGACAACCCCTGCATCTCGTAGATTGGCACGCGGCGGCTGAGGTCGGCCATGCCCTTGGTGATTTCCAGAATGGACGACCCCGATATGATGAGCTGCAAGTCGGCGTAGCTGTCGTATATCTGCTTCACCTCTGCCGACCAACCCTCGTATTTGTGTATCTCGTCGATAAAAAGGTGCTTGCCGCCCATCTTGTAGAAGCTGTCGGCCACGTCCACCAGCCGGTGCGAAGCGAAGTACAGCTGGTCTGCCGAAACGTAGAGCGTTTCCCTCGCGTCCAGCTCCTGCTTGATGTACTGCAAGAGCAGGGTGGACTTTCCCACGCCTCGTGGTCCTACCACCCCCAAGGCGTGTCCGTTCCACGCTATCCGACCGTACATATACCGCACCAAGTCGGTGGGCGTTTCCTGCAATTTGCGGTTGAAATACTCAAACAACTGTTCCATAAAACCTCCGATTTTGGTGCAAATATACCCGGTTTGCACGGATTTTGTGCAGAAGTTGTTGAAAACCGCACGAGATTGGTGCAAAATCTTGGAAGTGCTGCATTTTCCTCGTGCGTTTTGACGATCTAATAATAAGCCAATAATAAAGCTCTCCAAAGAGAGGGGGCTATAACGAATCCGTGCATGTTCAAGTACTTTCTACGGCATTTCGTTATAGACCCTTTTTAGAGGCAAACCTTAAACCGTTGTAGGCAATATAGCTAACGCCCCGTTACTACTCTGCGCCCCGAAAACAGTCCCGAAATGCCCTCAAAAAGAAACGTGTAGGAAAAAATGACTACTTTTGCAAGCTAAGATTTTTGAACATGCGGGGGCTGTAAGCGTCCCCGGCGAAAAGGAAAGCCTGTATGACAGTTGAAATTAAGAAGGTTGAAACGAAGAAAGACCTTAAAAGGTTCATACGTTTCAACTATGAGTTCTATAAAGACAACCCCTACTCCGTTCCCGACCTTTACGACGATATGCTCAACACGTTCTCCGAGAAGAAGAACGCCGCTTTTGAGTTTTGCGAAGCCGACTACTTCCTTGCCTACGAGGACGGGAAGATAGTGGGCCGTGTGGCCGCCATTATCAACCGTCGCGCCAACGAGAAGTGGGGCAAGCGGGCTGTGCGCTTCGGGTGGATTGACTTTGTGGACGACATCCGCGTGAGCCGCGCCTTGATAGAGACGGTCAAGCAGTGGGGCAAGGCTCGCGGCATGGACGAGATTGAAGGTCCGCTCGGCTTCACCGACATGGATGCCGAGGGCATGCTCGTGGAGGGCTTCGACCAACTGTCGACCATGGCAACCATATACAACTATCCCTACTATCCCCGCCACATGGAGGAACTCGGGCTGGTGAAGAGCGCGGACTGGGTGGAGATGAAGATTGCCATACCCGACGAAATTCCCGAAAAGCACCGCCGCATATCGCAGATAATAGAGCGGAAGTACAACCTGCACGTGCGCAAGCTCACGAGCAAAAAGGAAATACGCAAGAGCGGCGTGGCGCACGACATCTTCCGCCTTATCAACGACGCTTACGAACCGTTGTTCGGCTTTTCGCGCATGACGGAGAGGCAGATCGACCAGTACGTGAACATGTACGTCCCCGTGCTTGACCTCCGTATGGTGAGCATTGTGGAGAACGAGCAGAACGAAATTGTGGCCGTGGGCATATCCATGGCCTCGCTCTCCGAGGCACTGCAGCGGGCCAAGGGCAAACTCTTCCCCTTCGGGTGGGTACACCTGCTCAAAGCCCTTATGCTGAAACGCCCCAAGACGCTCGACCTGCTCCTCGTGGCCGTGCGCCCCGACTTTCAGGGCAAGGGCGTGAACGCGCTGCTCTTCACCGACCTCATCCCCGTTTACAAGAAGCTCGGCTTTGAGTACGCCGAGAGCAACCCCGAACTTGAACTGAACGACAAGGTGCAGAGCCAGTGGCAATACTTCGACCACAAGCAGCACAAACGCCGCCGTTGTTTCAAGGGCGAGATAAAGTAGCGCGAAGATGCCCGCGCAGCGGAAGGAGAAAACATAAAGCACCCGAAGAATGAGCGAAGAAGAAAAGCAAACGGCGGGAACGCCCAAGGAAGTGGTCTACGACGAGAGCAAGATACGCCACCTTGAAGACACCGAACACATACGCGTGCGCCCCGGCATGTACATTGGCCGTCTGGGCGACGGCTCGCACGCCGAGGACGGCATATACGTGCTGCTCAAAGAAGCCATCGACAACAGCATCGACGAATACAACGAGGGCTTCGGCAAGCGCATTGAGGTGAACATCGCCGACGGGCTGACGGCCGAAATACGCGACTACGGCCGCGGCATTCCCCTTGGCTCGCTGGTCGACGCCGTGTCGAAGCTCAACACCGGCGGCAAGTACGACACCGCCGTGTTTACCGCCTCGGTGGGCATGAACGGCGTGGGCCTGAAAGCCGTCAACGCCCTGTCGAGCCGTTTCGTGGCACGCAGCGTGCGCGACGGCAAGATGCACGAGGCCGTCTTCGAAAAAGGAAAACTCGTGAGCGACACCGAGGGCGCGATTGAGGAAGAGAACGGCACCTATATATTCTTTGAGCCGGACAAGACGCTCTTCCAGAACTACCGTTTTCACAGCGAGTTTGTGGAGAACATGCTCCGCAACTACACGTACCTCAACACGGGCCTCTCCATCTTCCATAACGGCCGCCGCATACTCAGCCGCAACGGTTTGGAAGACCTTCTCAACGACAACATGACCGCCCCGGGGCTTTACCCCATCGTCCACCTTACGGGACCCAGCATCGACATAGCCTTTACTCACACCTCGCAGTACGGCGAAGAGTACTACTCTTTCGTCAACGGGCAGCACACCACGCAGGGCGGCACGCACCAGAGTGCGTTTAAGGAACACATAGCCAAGGCCATAAAGGAATATTTCGGCAAAAACTACGACGTGCAGGACGTGCGCAACGGCCTTGTCGGTGCCATAGCCCTGAGAGTTATAGAACCGCTCTTCGAGAGTCAGACAAAAATTAAGCTCGGCTCGCTCACCATGGCCCCCGACAAGGACTCGCAGGGAAATCCCTTCCCCCTGTCGGGCGTGAGCGTGAACAAGTTTGTGGGCGACTTCATCAAGGAGAACGTCGACAACTTCCTGCACAAGCACACCGACATAGCCGACGTAATCAAGCAAAAGATTGAGGAGAGCGAGAAGGAACGCAAAGCCATTGCCGGCGTGACCAAACTGGCGCGCGAGCGAGCCAAAAAGGCCAACCTGCACAACAGCAAGCTGCGCGACTGCCGCATCCACCTCAACGACCCCGCCCCCAAACAGCGCAAAAAGAACGACGAGGACGACGAAGACCCGCGCCTCGATTCGAGCATATTCATCACCGAGGGTCTTTCCGCCAGCGGTTCTATCACGAAGACGCGCAACGTCAACACGCAAGCCGTCTTCTCGCTCCGCGGCAAGCCGCTCAACTGCTTCGGCCTGACAAAGAAGGTTGTCTACGAGAACGAGGAGTTCAACCTGCTGCAAGCCGCGCTCAACATTGAGGACGGCCTCGACGGACTGCGCTACAACAAGGTAATCGTTGCCACCGATGCCGACGTGGACGGTATGCACATACGATTGCTCATCATCACGTTCTTCCTGCAATTCTTCCCCGACCTTATTAAGAAGGGACACGTATATATACTGCAGACCCCCCTCTTCCGCGTACGCAACAAGAAGAAAAAGCTCCGCACCGCGCCCAAGGTGAAGACCGTCGACGACAAGAGCGCAGGGGCAGCCATTCTGAAAAAGACGCAGGCGAGCGACCGTTCGGAGTACGAGACAATCTACTGCTATTCAGAGGAGGAACGCCTTGCGGCCATCGAAAAACTAAGTCCCAACCCCGAGATAACACGTTTCAAAGGACTTGGCGAAATCGACCCCGAAGAGTTCGTGTCGTTCATCGGTCCGGAGATGCGCCTCGACCCCGTGACGCTCCACAAGAGCGACAACGTGAACCAACTGCTCGAATACTACATGGGCAAGAACACCATGGAACGGCAGGGCTTCATCATCGACAACCTCGTAGTGGAGGAAGACCTTGTCGAGGGCGACCTCTAAAAAAACTCCCCCCCCCCCCTCAGTAAACACCCAAGACTTATGCGCATAGCCATATTCCCTGGCTCGTTCGACCCCTTCACCGTAGGGCACGCTAGCATCGTGGAGCGCGGACTTCCGCTCTTCGACCGCATTGTGATAGGCGTGGGCGTGAACGACAGCAAACGGGCGGCGCAGTCGCCCCAGCAGCGCGTCGACGCAATAGCCCGGCTCTACGAGGGCGACAGCCGCGTCAAGGTGGTTGCCTACAACGACCTCACCGTCGACCTCGCCCGGCGCGAGGGAGCGCAGTTCATCCTGCGCGGACTGCGTTCGGTAAAGGACTTTGAGTATGAGCGCGACATTGCCGAAATGAACAAGCAGCTCGCCGGTGTGGAGACAGTAATGCTCCTGACCGAAGCCAGCTACTCCCACATCTCGTCGAGCGTGGTGCGCGAACTCGCCGCCTACGGCAAGGACGTTTCGCAATTCTTGCCGCAGCCGAAGTGACAGATATTTTCCCAAAAAGACCAATAAGCCATCCATAAACAATGAAACAGCTGATACTCTTCCTCATAGCCCTGCTGCCCCTCGCCTCGTGCGCGCAGTCGCAGCGGTTTGGCGACGTGGACTTCGCCCAAGTGAGGAAACTCCAAATGGCGGAACTCGCCGTGGCAAGTCTCTACGTCGACAGCGTGGACCAGGAGAAACTCGTTGAAGACGCCATCAACGGCATGCTCGAAAAACTCGACCCGCACTCCTCGTACACCAACGCCAAGGACACCAAGAAACTCAACGAACCCCTCAGCGGAAATTTTGAGGGCATCGGCGTGAGCTTCAACATGGTGAAGGACACGCTCGTGGTGTTGCAGGTGATTAGCAAAGGCCCGTGCGAGAAAGTGGGCATGCAGGCCGGCGACCGCATCACCGCCGTCAACGGCATCGCCATCAGCGGCGTGAAGATGGACAAAGACAGCATCATGACGAAACTGCGCGGCCCGAAAGGCACTGTCGCCAACCTCGACGTGGTGCGCAAGGGTACGGACGGACTGCTCCACTTCAAGGTGGTGCGCGACAAGATACCCCTCTACACCGTCGACGCCGCCTATATGATAACCCCCACGGCGGCTTACATCCACCTCGACAGCTTCGGCGCGACTTCCGGACAGGAAGTCCACGACAAGATACTCGAGTTCCGCAAGCAGGGCATGAAGGACATCATCCTTGACCTGAGCATGAACGGCGGCGGCTACCTCAACGCCGCGCAGGAGGTGGCGAGCGAGTTCTTGCCCGAAGGCTCGCTTATCGTGTTCACCGACGGCCGCGCCGCTCCCCGTCAGGAACTCCGCAGCGAGGGCAACGGCCTGATGCGCGACAACGGCCGCGTGGTCATCCTCGTGGACGAGTTCACCGCCTCGGCAGCCGAAATCGTGAGCGGCGCAGTGCAGGACAACGACCGCGGCACCATCATCGGCCGCCGCACTTTTGGCAAGGGCCTTGTGCAGCGTCCCGTCGACCTGCCCGACGGTTCAATGATACGCCTGACCGTGTCGCACTACTACACGCCCTCGGGCCGCTGCATCCAGAAGCCCTACGTCAAGGGCGAGAAGAGCGAGTACGAACACGACCTCGACAACCGCTACACGCGCGGCGAGTTCGTTTCGGCCGACAGCATCCACCTCGATTCCGCCAAGGTGTACAAAACCCTCAAGGAGGGGCGCACCGTCTACGGCGGCGGAGGCATCATGCCCGACATCTTCGTGCCGCTCGACACCACTGCCTACACTCCTTACTATAGAGGACTGCGCCGCTACAACCTCATCGTCGACGCCCAGCTACGCTACGTGGACGAACACCGCAAGGAACTCACCAAGAAATACCGCAAGTTCGAAGCCTACGAGGCAAACTTCACCGTGCCGCAGGAACTCCTCGACAGCATTGTGGCCGAGGGCAAGCGCAAGAAACTCGAACCCAAGGACGACAAGGAACTCGAAGCCACCCTTGCCGACCTCCGCTTCACGCTCAAGGCCGGCATCGCCTACAACCTCTGGGACCGCACCGAGTACTACCGCCTTGTCAACAAGCGCAGCGACCTTGTGAAGCGCGCCGTCGAGTTCCTGAACGAGGGAAAGGAATAAGCACAAAACAGTGCGCTTTGTGCAAAGAAATCCATCTTTTCGCGGCAAAAGTTTGTTCGTGTAGGTAATTAGCATTACTTTTGCACGCGTTAAATCCACAGAAATCAAAGGAAAACATAATCCATAATTCAAAATAAGAAACTATGTCTGATATTGAAGCAAAAGTAAAGGCTATCATCGTTGACAAGCTCAGCGTTGACGAATCGGAAGTGAAGAACGAAGCTAGCTTCGCCAATGACCTCGGTGCTGACTCTCTCGACACCGTAGAGCTCATCATGGAGTTCGAGAAGGAATTTGGCATCACTATCCCCGATGACAAGTCTGAGAAGATTTCTACCGTAGGTGACGCTATCGCTTACATCGAAGAGAACGTCAACAAGTAAAAATCCATCGCTTGTAACGACGGTGCTTTTCACTTTCAGAGAAAGTTGAAGAGTTCGGGATTAACGTTTAACGTCCTGCGTCAGCGTCAGCGCTTTGCCCGTTATGGCAAGGCTTTGCACGGGGCGTATGCGTTAAACGTTAATTCTTTTTTAGGAAGCACAGCCAATGCCGGCAAGCCGCCGCGCGGACGGGCAAGCCTTTTCGTAGCCCGCATTTTCGCCGCAGATAGTCGCTGCCGTGCGAGAGTCTCCCCCAGCAAGCATCCGTTTTTTGTTTAGAAGATCAGTGAGTGTCCGGACTGCCGCCACCGCGGGCTGCCGTGCGTGCTGATCTGCTAACTGCCCGATGGGGTTGAGGCGCACGGGCTGCGTAGTCCGGCCGAATGCCGGCGAGTGCGCTTCTTCGTACAACATTGAAACACAAATCTTACACCTATTCAATATGGAACTCAAAAGAGTAGTAGTAACAGGTCTTGGAGCGTTGACTCCCCTGGGCAACACCGTTCCCGAAACTTGGGAGAACATTCTCAACGGCGTGAGCGGCGCAGGCCCCATCACCCACTTTGACGCCTCGAAGTTCAAAACGCAGTTTGCTTGCGAGGTGAAGAACTTCAAGGCCACCGACTTCATCGACCGCAAGGAAGCCCGCAAGATGGACCTCTACGAGCAGTATGCCCTCGTGGCCGCCATGGAGGCTATCAAGGACTCGGGCTGGGACCTCGATACGCTCGACAAGAACCGCGTAGGCGTGGTGCTTGGCGTAGGTATCGGCGGCATCCACACCTTCGAGGAAGAGGCTGGCTACTACGCGCAGAACAAGGAGAACGGCCCCAAGTTCAACCCGTTCTTCATACCTAAGATGATTGCCGACATCGCCGCCGGACAAATCTCTATCCAGTACGGCTTCCACGGCCCCAACTACACCACCACTTCGGCTTGCGCATCGTCGACCAACGCGCTGGCCGATGCGTTCAACCTCATTCGTCTCGGCAAGGCCGATGCGATGGTGACCGGCGGCGCTGAGGCTGCCATCTGGCCCTGCGGCGTAGGCGGCTTCAACGCCATGCACGCTCTCTCTACCCGCAACGACGACCCCACGCACGCTTCGCGCCCATTCAGCGCAAGCCGCGACGGCTTCATCATGGGCGAGGGCGCAGGTATCCTTGTGCTTGAAGAACTCGAACACGCCAAGGCTCGCGGCGCGAAGATCTACTGCGAGATTGCCGGCGTAGGCATGTCGGCCGACGCGCACCACATCACGGCTTCCCACCCCGAGGGTCTCGGCGCGAACCTCGTGATGAAGGCTGCCCTCGAAGACGCTGAAATGAAGCCCGAGGACATTGACTACATCAACGTTCACGGCACGTCGACCCCCGTAGGCGACATCTCGGAGGTGAAAGCCATCACACGCCTCTTCGGCGAACACGCTTACAAGCTCAACATCTCCTCAACGAAGAGCATGACGGGCCACCTGCTCGGCGCAGCCGGCGCAGTCGAAGCCCTCTTCTGCTGCCTCTCGGTGAAGAACGACATCGTTCCCCCCACCATCAACCACGAGGACGACGACCGCGACGAAAACATCGACTACAACCTCAACTTCACGTTCAACAAGGCGCAGAAGCGCACCGTGCGCGCCGCTCTGAGCAACACGTTCGGCTTTGGCGGTCACAACGCTTGCTGCATCGTGAAGAAATATGAGGCTTGAGCCGGCCGACGTGTAGACGCGTTTTCCGCCCCCTTGCCGCGTTGAGCGGACTGTGGGCGGAGCGTCATGAAAATTGACAGAATGATGCGAGTGCGAGAATGCCGGAATCTGCCGCAAGCGGACTCCCGCATTTTCGCACTCGCATTTTACACATATAAGAATATGATATCGAACTTACTGGACCGCATGAAACTCCCCTTCCGCAAGAACAGGGAGTTCCTTTCGGTACTTTACGACATACTCGGATTCTATCCGCACAACATAGACATCTACCGCGTGGCTTTCTCGCACAAGTCGCTTGGCTATCGCCGGGGCGAACAGTCCGCAAGCAACGTCCGCGACCGCAAGCCTGGCCGCCGCGATGCCCGCAACCGCAAGCCGCAGCGCAACGACGCGCCCACAAAGCCGCTCAACAACGAACGCCTCGAATACCTCGGCGACGCTGTGCTCGAGACGGTGGTGAGCGACATCCTCTTCCGCCACTTCGAACACAAGCGCGAGGGTTTCCTCACGGCCACCCGTTCTAAGATTGTGCAGCGCGAGGCTCTCAACCGCCTGGCGTCGGAGATGGGACTCGAAAAGCTCATCATCGCCGCACAAGGCACGCGCATGAGCCACACCAACATCGGCGGCAACGCCTTCGAGGCACTGATGGGCGCCATCTACCTCGACCGCGGCTACAAGCACTGCCACTGGTTTATCCAGAACCGCGTCATCGGCCGCTACGTCGACCTCGACAAGGTGGCGCAAAAGGAGGTGAACTTCAAGAGCAAGCTGCTTGAGTGGAGCCAGAAGAACCGCATCAACATCAAGTTTGTCGACACCGAAACCGAAGAGGGCGGCAAGGGCTTCAGCACCGTCATTGTGCTCGAGGGCATCACGATGAGCAGCGGCACGGGTCGGTCGAAGAAGGATAGCCAGCAGGAGGCTTCGAAGGAGGCTCTGATGCGTATGCGCAAAGAACCCAAGACCTACGATAGCATCTTCCGTGCCAAGGAAAAGCGCACGGCCATGGAGGCCGAAGAGTCGTTCGCGCTCCCCAAAATCGACGAGATTGAGCAGAATGCCGACAAGGGCAACGGCCGCAAGCAGCGCAACGGCAAGGACGGCGCGCCCGTCCTCGAGGACAAGAAGGGTAAGCAAAGCCCCCGTCCCACCGCTGTGGACGAAGCCTACGACACGGCCTACGACGAGCGTTCGGAGTTCGAGGTAATCGACACCGAACCCGAGCAGCCCCGGCTTACGGCTGCCGACTACGAGGCCAAGGGCTTGCCCGCTCCGCCCGAGGAGGACGAACTCCGTGCCGCCGACGAGAAACTTCGCAAGAAGCGCACGCGCAACCGCGGCCCCAAGACTGTGGGCGATGCCGTGAAGGACGTGCACAAGGGCGAGACTACGCCCGAGGAACGCAAGGCTAAGCGCGAAAAGGAGAGCCGTGCCGAGGTGGAACGCCAGCGCGCCAAGGCGGAGCGCAAGCGCAAGGAGGCCGGCGAAAAACTGAATGACGTGGTGGCCGCGCTTGCCGCCCACGCCGAACCTGCCGCCGATGTCCAGCCGGCAGAACCCGTTGCCGAACAAGCAGAGGAAAAGCCCGCTGTTGAGGAAACTCCCGCCCTGAGCCTCGATGCCATTGTCTTTGGCACGGAACACGATGCCGCTCCCGCCCCTGCAGAGGAGGCGGAAACTGAGGCAGCGGTCGCCGAGGCGCAGGAGTCTCCCGAAAAGCCCCGTCGCCGCAAGCGTTCGTCGGGCAGCCGCTCACGCCGCCCTGACAAGGGCGATGCTCCGGCTGAGAATGCGGAGGAAGGAACGGCTAACGAAGCGGAAACTTCTGATGTCGTAGACGCACCTGACGATGCTGCCGCCGCTCCTGCCGATACGGAGGAGCAGCCCAAGCCCAAACGCCGCCGTTCAAGTCGCCGCCGCCGTCCGTCCGCCAACAAGGGCGGTGAGGCTACGGGCGAGAATGCCGAAACTTCCGCCTCTTCGCCCGAACCTTCGGCTCCCGCTCCCGAAGCTCCTGCCGCTCCCGAGGCGGAGTAGCGCAACGAGAAACCTGCAATCAGACTTATGGAACATCCCCTTTCCGACTTCCGCTACTGTCCCCACTGCGGCTCGCCGCGTTTTGTCGAGAACAATACGCTGAGCAAGCGGTGCGAGGCGTGCGGCTTCGTCTACTATCCCGATGCCGCTGCCGCCACGGTGGCCGTCATCGTCAACGACCGCAACGAACTCCTCTGCGTGCGTCGTCGCAACGACCCGGCCAAGGGTACGCTCGACCTTCCCGGCGGCTTTGTCGACCCGGGCGAGAGCCTCACCGACGGACTTGTGCGCGAGGTAAAGGAGGAGGTAAACGGCGATGTGGCGGACTACGAGTTCCTCTTCTCGCTGCCCAACGACTACCTCTATTCGCAGCACCTTGTCCACACGGCCGACGCGTTCTTCCGCTGCCGTCTGCGCACCTGCGAGGGTCTCCGTCCGCTCGACGACGCGGCTGAGATGCTCTGGCTTCCCCTTAGTTCCCTTCGCGCGGACGACTTCGGCTTGCAGTCCGTAAGGCAAGGCTTGCGGCAATTGCTTGCCGGCGCACAAGGGACGTAAACCTCTTGGAAAGGCGTAAACAAAGTGTTCCCCTTTTGCCCGTTCAGGTGGGCAAAAGGGGAACGTCGTTCTGGTATGTCAGCAAACGGCTTGCAAACTCTCGCAGCGGACAAGCCTCGGTGTGTGAAGAATAAGTTCCCCGCTTCCCGCATATCCTTTCTCTCTATAACCTCTCTGTGAGGTAACGGCGGTTACTTATTCTACTTGCGAAATTAGGGCGGAGCTGTGCCAATATGCGGTACAGCACCGCCCTAATCTCTGTTTTTTGCCGAAAAAGTTGATTTTCTTGACCTTCGGACTATATTCCTCTTTACTCCTCCTGCATCTTCGCGGCTTCCAGGTGCATATCCTTGATTTTCTGCGCCAGCCAGGCCGGTTGCAGCACCTTCAAGCCCGCGCCTTGGCTCATCAGGTATTGGCAAAAGTCCACCGTGGGGCGTATGTCGAACGCGAAGTCGGCGTAGCCCTCGCCTTTGCTCGCCTCCTGTTGGCTTTCGTGGAGCGGCAGGTCGCGCAGGTAGTAGAAGAGCGGCTCGTAGGCGCGCACCACCACGTGTTCGCAGGGTGTGCCGTCGCCCGCCACCACGCCGTAGCATTCGCGGAAGAAGTCCTTTGCGTCGAACTCCGCCGGCACGTCGAACCGCTCCCCGGTGAGCGCGAGGCTCTCCATGCGGTCGAGCGAGAACATGGAGTAGTAGTCCTTTTCTGGCTTCGTCTCAGTGGCGGCGTAGTGGAAGTGGGCCAGCACGTACCATCGCTGTTTGCACAGCTTGATGCAGTAGGGTTCAATCTCCATGTGGCGTGCCTCTTCCCGGCCGTAGCGGCGGTAGTCCACGGCGAGCTTCACTTTCTTCTTCATCGCCTCGAGCACCGTGCCGAGCATTTCGCCCTGCGTCGGGATGTTTTCGAGCAGAATGCGGTGCTGCAGCGACAGGCTCTCGCTCACAAGGTTGTTCACCGTGAGCGTCGAGAGCATCCAGTTTTGCACGCTGTTGTCGCTTAGCACGCGCTTGTTGCCGATGACGTAGCGGTAGCCCCCGCGCTTCTCGCAGTCGATGAATATGCCGAACATCTCCTCAATGGCCGCCTTGTGGCGGTTGAACGTCGTGCGCGCCAGTTCCACGCCCTCGCTCATGTCCGTGTCGAGCCAGCGCTGCTGTATCTCCGCAAAGGTCAGCCCGCTGCCGCTGCGCATGATGGTGTTCACCAGCCAAATGTATTCCCTGAACTTCGTGTATGTCCTCATAGTGTCCGTGCCTGTGTCTAAGGTTAGTGTTGCAAGGGCAAATGTAGCGAATTTCCGCTCGCCGCCGATGCCCAGCCCCCGAAAACACTCCTCAAAGCCAACGCTTTGCGCAACAGCCCGTCCTTAACCCAAACGTTGCACAAACTTTGCAATCGAAACGTTGCCAACCCAATCATAAATATCTACCTTTGCCCGTGAAACAAAAATCAAACAAACTCCTAAAACACATTTTAAGCGTATGAAGAAATTTCTACTCCTTATCTGCGCCCTCGTAAGCGCATTCACCACGGCGTTTGCCGATAAGAAAGAGGTTACTTTTGATTTCAGTGACCCCACGTCGTTGTCACCTTCTGTGGCAAAGCCTGCGAATAGCAAGGATGCAAACGTGAACGATTCGGTATTCATCGCCGACGGCGTGACGATTTCGTTCGCTCAGAACAGTGCAAGTACCGCATGTCGCATTTTTACGTCCAGCACGGGCGTTGTGGATCTGCGCCTTTACGCAAAGTCTGCAATGACAGTGTCTGCCCCTGAGAACAAGAAGCTTATAAGCGTAACATTTTCCGGTACTGCCGCAATGACTACGGCGGTTGGCACGTTTGAGGCCAAAAGCTGGACAGGCAGCGAAGCGTCGGTAGTATTTACGAATACGGGGACTTCAAAAATCACCTCAATGACCGTTGTTTACGGCGACGAAGGCGAAACCCCCGACCCCGCTCCCGAAGCGCAGGGCGACGGTACGCTCGAGAACCCCTACAACGCGACGGCCGCCAATGAGGTTGCTGCAGCGCTCGAATCGGGTGCAAAAACTGAAACCGACGTGTATGTGAAGGGTATCATTAGCGCCGTGACGTATACGTATAGCACAAAATATGGCACTGCCACTTTCAATATCTCAGACAATGGCAAGGATGCCTATTCATTCCTCGTTTACGGTGCCCTCTATCTTGACAACACGAAGTACGCAGACGATACAAAGACGAACATTAAGGTAGGCGACGAAGTAGTTGTATGCGGCAAGCTCATGAACTACGGCGGCACAACTTTCGAAACCGCTTCGGGCGAAGCTTACCTCTACTCCCTCAACGGCACGACCACGGGCATCAGCAACACGGTTGCCGCTCCCTACGCCGCATCGAAGTCCATCTACACGCTCGACGGCCGCCAAGTATCCAAGGCCGCCAAGGGCATCCACATCATCAACGGCAAGAAAGTGCTTGTAAAGTAACTCCCCGAGCCGCTTTGCAACGTCACTGACGCAAACCAAAACCAAAGAAGCACCTTTGCTGCACACCGCGGCAAAGGTGCTTCGCCGTTTTCCCGTATCGGCAACTTCCCCCAACCTCCATACCCGTCGCCCTCCCGCCGACAAGCCCAAAATATCCCCGAACTGGTAAAACATATCCCCGGGCTTGTAAAATTTATCTCCGAGCTAGTGAATAAATACTTGCAAGTATTCAATCTGCTTCTTGCCAAGTATTCAATGTGTCGCTTGCCAAGTATTCAATATGCTCCTTGCCAAGTATTTATAAACAAGCCCGGGCATCGAAACGAATAGCCCCCAGAGCCTAACGGCCGCAAGGCGCAACGAACAGCCCTGACGGCAACTTGGGTTTTGAATGCGAGAAGAAAAATAAGCCGTGCCTCTCTCCCTATTGTGGGAGAAAGGCACGGCTGACTGTTTTTCACGAGAATTGGCTTATGGGACGGATATTGTGATGAATTATTACAGCGTGACAAATATTAACGTAAACAAGGTGTGATTGGAAAAGATTGGAGAACAATTATTTGATTGGGGGGTTAAATTTGTCGCTGAAAATATCTATGGAAGACCGTATTTGTAAAAATTGCCCTTTTTCCTTATTGCATGTGCCCAAAAAATAGCAGCGTATATATTGATGAACTCACTTGGAAAAGCGGTGCGTATTTGCAGAACCTCCCATAAGCGCAAGCCCATGACTGGGTGAAACTGCGCTTTCAGCAGGTTGTGCAATTCAAGGTGCGGCTTCGTCTCAAAAGCGTTTTTCTCGGAACTCTTATTCTCATATTCACAGATTATAAAACCTACTTTATGCGAAAAATTTCATTACTCCTCCTTGCTCTCTTCGCCATAGTCGGAGGGAGTAAGCTCTCGGCTCAGACCTACACGGTCTCCGATGCCCCCGCCGACGGCGCATGGGCCGATAACACCCATTGGTACACCATCAAGAACGTACAGAGCGGCGGCTACGTATCCCTCAACTCTTCCTACACCGACGCAGACGGCAATATGCTGGTCAGCGTCACCACAACCCCCACCACACCCGAAGCCTACTGGTGCGTGGTGAAAGACGGCGAAGGCGTGAAGTTCTACAACTACTTCGCTGGAACCTCCTACGTGCTCGGCATGACGGGCAGCCAGGCCGATGCGCGCGCCAATATGTACGACGCCGCTTCCACGAGCAGCGACGTGACCACCACGTTCTACTACGTAGCAGCAAAAGTTGACAACGTTGACTACAACGCCTTCCGCAACACAAGCGGCAGCGGCGGCCAGTACTGGAACAAACGCGGCAACTACCTCGCTTATTGGGACAACAGCACTTGGGACAACAACAGCCTCGTTACAGGCAGCGGTTCTTCCTATGCTTTCACTGAAGTGACCAGCGATGAACTCGCCACAGCAATAAGCAACGTATACACCTCCTACACAACCGAGGTAAATTCAGCCGTTGCAACTTGGTCGACCTACGCCGATAAACTATTCTGCCACACGACGGAACAGATAAACACGCTGAAAGCCTCCATTCCTGCCACCGAGCCTACGACCAACGACGACAAGA
>CAVGTD010000012.1:0-43396 GCA_963632215.1 Clostridiales bacterium | reverse complement strand
TACTTAGATTGAATGCACTGAATGGATATATCTCGTGACAAAATTGACTTTGGTTCGGGTAAGATAGGTCCGCTATTTCGGAAGATGTTCTTCCCCACGCTCATCGGCATGCTCTTCATGTCTGCGCAGACGCTTATCGACGGTGTCCTCGTAGGACGGGGAGTGGGAGCCGACGGCATTGCCGCCGTCAACATCGTGGCACCCATCTGGATGGTGGTGACGGGATTGGGACTGATGTTAGGTATCGGAGCCTCGGTGGTGGCGAGTATGCACCTTGCCAATAATAATGAGAAAACGGCACGCATCATCCTCACTCAGGCTTACGGTATGGGAACCCTCATTGTAGCCTTGCTCATCCTGCTTTGCCTGCTCATGCCCAAGACTTTCGCCTACGCCCTCGGATGCAGCCCGGCACTGGAGCATTATGCCCTTGACTATCTGTTGTGGCTCTTGCCGGGTATGGTGTTCCTGCTGTGGCAGTGTGTGGGTATGATGATGGTGAGGCTCGACGGTTCGCCGCGCTATGCCATGTGGATACAGGTGGTGGCAGCCGTGGTGAATCTGGTACTCGATTGGCTCTTCATCTTCCCCATGGGGATGGAGGTGAAGGGAGCTTCGATAGCCACTGCCATCGCTTGCGTCTGCAGCGGATTGATGAGTGTGGCCTATTTCATTTGGTTCTCCGACAAACTGAAATTCTATCGGCTGAAGTTGAGCCTTACCTCGCTCGCTCTCACCCTCAGAAATACGGGCTATATGTTGCGCATAGGTTCCGCAACCTTTCTCACCGAGGCTGCGATGAGCGTGACGATGGTGGCGGGCAACTATATGTTTATGTCGATGCTGCATGAGGACGGCGTGGCGGCCTTCGCCATAGTGTGCTACCTCTTTCCCGTCATTTTTTCCGTGAACAATGCCGTGGCGCAGTCAGCGCAGCCCATAATCAGTTACAACTATGGGGCTGGCAAGGAACAGCGCGTGAGTCGTGCCCTCAAGGTCTCGTCGCTTGCAGGATTGCTCTGTGGCGTGGGGGTGTTGATGCTGCTTGTGGTGGGCGACCGCCTTATCGTGAGTGCCTTTCTTAAGTCTTCCGAACCGTCGTATAACTTGGCAATCAAAGGATTGCCTTGGTTTGCCACTTGCTCTCTGTTCTTTGCCCTCAACGTGGTGTTCATCGGTTATTACCAAAGCATTACGATGGCAAAGCGGGCGATGGTATTCACGTTTCTCCGCGGTGTTGTTTTCTCTGTACTCGGTTTCATGCTGTTGCCGAGGTGGTTGGGCGTTATCGGCTTGTGGACGGCTATTCCGGCGGCGGAATTGCTCACGCTGGTAATCATACTTTTAAAAGTAAGAACGTAAAAGACGGTATGGTTGAGGCAAGGCATTTTTTGAAGAATTGGGCCGTCATTTCCTTGGCGGCTTTCGGCCTGAATTACCTTTTGTGGTGGCTCACGGCTGGCCAAGAGGCATTGGCGGAATATCCTTATAGTTGGGCGGACTTCGTGTTCGACCTTTGCTACTGCGCCCTCTACGTGCTGGTGTCGCTTTCTGTTTCGAACGTAATACGCAACCTCTTGCTCGACAGGCGGATGCGAGACAAACGATGGTTGGGCAAGGGACATCCGTCGTTCACCCAGTTCTTTCTGCATAGCGGGGCGATGCTTGTGGCCAACATCCTGTTGGCCATCCTCTTTGAGAGTGTGGTCAACGCTATCTACGATGGCGGCGAGGAATTCTTCTGGGACCGGCTCTACGTGTTTACCACCATCGCAACCCTGCTCACCATCATCTACCTCTGCCTCTACTACAGTCGCATTGTGGTGGGGCAGGCCGATCGCAATGTGGAGATGCAGAAGGAATTGCTCAGTCTCCAACTCGACCCGCACTTTGTGTTCAACAGCCTGAGTACCCTCACCGAACTGATCAGCGAGGACCCGGAGCTGGCCGAGACCTTTACCCTCAAGTTATCCTCCATCTATCGCTACATCGTGAACCAGCTGAACAAGGAGGCGGTGCCCATCGCCGAAGAAACCCGTTTCATTCGCGAGTATTGCGACCTGCTTGAGATTCGTCATCCCCACCACTATGTCTTTGAGATAGACCCTGCGCTCGACCACGACGGCAACCTCATCCTGCCGATGTCCATACAGCTGCTCGTGGAGAACGCCGTGAAACACAACGCCCATTCCGCACATCGTCCCCTGCGTGTTGACATCAAAAGGGAGGGCTGCTCGGTGGTGGTGAGGAACGATCGTATTCCGCTTAAAGGCAAGTCGCCCGTCACGACGAAGATAGGGCTGAAAAACCTTGACGAGCGTTACGGACTGTTGGGGCTGCATCCGCAGATAAGCGAGACGGCTGACGCGTTTGAGGTAAGGATTCCTGTGATAAACTGAACGATATGAAAATACTGATCATAGAAGACGAGGAACGCAGTTTCATGCGGCTGAGACGGCTGCTCCTGCAGATAGACGAGACTTTTGAAATCGAAGGCCCGATAACGAGCGTATGCGAGACTGCTGCCGTGTTGAGGAATGAATACGACATCATCTTCGCTGATATCCGGTTGGACGACGGCGACGTCTTCGAGGCGTTCCTGCAAGTGCAGGTTCAGGCTCCCGTCATTTTTACCACCGCCTACAATGAGTATGCGCTGGAGGCATTCAAGAGCAACGGCATCGCCTACCTGCAGAAGCCCATTGTTTCGCAGGAACTGACAGAGGCAGTGGATAAGGCAAGGAAACTGATAACCTCCGAACAGCCCTCGCAGGACTTTTCCGCGCTTCTGGCCTCGCTTGGCTTGAAGAAACAGGAATATCGTGAGCATTTCCTCGTGCAGAACAACGACGGCTATACCGTGCTCAATGTGCAGGACATCAACCATATATCAACCGAGAATGGCATTACCCGCGCATTCCTGAACAATGGAAAGTCAATGGCACTCAGCTTTTCCCTTAATGAGGTGGAGGCGCAACTTAATCCTGCCAAGTTTTTCCGTGCAAACCGCCAGTATATCGTCTGCATTGACAGCATAGAGCGCATCAACTTTTTCTTCGCCTCAAAACTTTCGGTTCGCTTGAAAACTTATCCGGAGGTGGAGATTGTTGTAAGCAAGGAGAAGTCAGCTATGCTCAAGGAGTGGATAGACAAGTGATGCAATCGGAGAGTGTATTCGGACAGGCCCGAACTCTCTTTTGATTTGCTTTCGGGTGACGGCAAATGTGTGGCCACAAGAAATGCGGCGGAAAGTGCTTGAAGCTCTTTCCGCCGCATTTATGATGTGTTGAAAGTTGTGTGTCTAACTTAGCAGACCTTGGCGGCTGCCTTTGCAGTGCCTTGCAGTCTGTTCAACTCGCTAAGCAGATTTTGGCACATCGTGCCGTTGCCCATCTGTTGGTAGCGCTGGATGCGGTATTGCAGCATCACAATCATCTTGTTCTTGTCCATAGTTTTTGCGTCTTTGTGTCCCCCGCGTTTCGGGGAACGGTTAAACTCGTTTAGTTTATCTTTTCTCTTAACGCTTGCAAAGTTACAGCCCATCCCTTGCCGCGCAAAGCCAAAGCCGCAAAAAACGCCCGTTGTAACCGTATTTTAGCCGATAACCGCCCGAACTGACACGCCTTGTTCGCAAAAACATTTCGCCAAAACGGCGCAAAAAAAGAAAACCTGAAACAATTGCCGCCGTCCGGTGGGGTAGGGGGCGAACTGTTTCAGGTTCGGTTTTGTGGTGCGTCGCTGCTGCCGCTTATGCGGCGCAGGTGTCGCTTATTGGCAGGAGGAAATCCTGTGCCGTATTATTCTGCGCGGAGCGTGAAACGCTTGAAGGCAGTTACGGTGAGTTCCTTGTCGGCAGACTTGAGGTAATCCGTCACCGTCTGCTTGGCGTCCTGAATGTACTCCTGGTTGAGGAGGCAAGACTCCTTGTAGAACTTGTTCATACGGCCGTTGGCGATGTTCTGAATCATCTGCTCGGGCAGGTTGGCAGCCTTCTGTTCAGCCGTGGTCTTCTTCAGCTCGCGGATCTGGTCGGCCTGCTCAGCCGTGATGTTGCCCTTCATGATGCCCTCTTCGAGGTGTTCTTCGCTTTCGGCGATGTAGAGGTTGAAACCAGCCTTCTTCAGGGCGGCTTCTACGGCCTTCTTCACCTGCTCTTCCTTGGTCTTCTCGATGGCAACCTTGAGTTCCTCGTCCTTTACGCTCTGGGGAACGCTTGCCTCGTCGAGAGCCACGGGGTTCATGGCAGCCACCTGCATGGCCACGTTGTGAGCCTGTTCCTCTGCGGGCTTGTTGGTCTGAACCATGGTGCAGAGCATATGGCGGTTCATGTGGTCGTAAACGGCTACGTTCTCGCCTTCGATGAAGTTGTAACCGTCGAGTTCCATCTTCTCACCGGTGATACCGCTGCGGTCGGTAACGGCGTCGGCTACGGTGTGGGCGCCGAAGGGCAGGGCCTTCACTTCGTCAAGGCTCTTGCACTTGTTGGCCACTGCGAGGTCGAGGATGTCCTGAGCGAGCTTCACAAAGTCGGCGTTCTTGGCAACGAAGTCAGTCTCGCACTTGAGGGCGATGATAGCGGCGAAGCCGTTCTCGCTCTTCACGAGCACTGCGCCTTCGGCAGCCTCGCGGTCAGAACGCTTGGCGGCCACGGCCTGGCCCTTCTTGCGGATGATTTCGATGGCCTCTTCGATATTGCCGTTCGACTCAGCGAGTGCCTTCTTGCAGTCGCCCAAACCAGCACCGGTCATGGTGCGGAGTTTCTTGATATCTTCTAATGCAACTCCCATTGTTGTATGATTTCTTTGTATCGGTTTTGAAATAAAAAAGTTCTCAGTTATAAGGATGCGCGCTCTCTGACTGCAATTCCATGTCCGTGTTGAGATGGCGTGAAACTTACATCATTGCGTGTGCGCCTTATAACTGAGAGCTTGCGTGTTTGTTTTTCCTTTTTTCTTGCGAAAGGGGTTGAGTGTTACTCTGCCTTAGCTTCTTCAGCTGCGGAAGCCTCTGCCTCGGCGGGCTTCTCGGCGCGAGCCTTGGCGGCGCGCTTGGGCTGAGCCTTAGCTTCGCCTTCGCCGGCAGCCTCGGCGTCAACCTTCTCAGCCTTGCGCTCCTCGATGCCCTCGGCGATAGCGCCGCAAACAGCGTCAAGGATTACCTCGATGCTCTTGTTAGAGTCGTCGTTGGCGGGGATGAGGTAGTCAACCACGTTGGGGTCAGAGTTTGTATCGACAATGCCGAACACGGGGATGCCCAAACGCTGAGCTTCCTTCACGGCGATGTGCTCCTTGCACACGTCAACCACGAACAGTGCGGCGGGCAGACGGGTAAGGTCGCTGATAGAGCCGAGGTTCTTCTCCAACTTGGCGCGCTGACGGGAAATCTGGAGGATTTCGCGCTTCGACAGGTTCGAGTAAGTGCCGTCGCTCATGAGTTTGTCGATATTGGCCATTTTCTTAACAGCCTTGCGGATAGTGGGGAAGTTGGTGAGCATACCGCCCGGCCAACGCTCCGTCACGTAAGGCATGTTTACAGAAGCTGCCTTTTCCGATACAGCCTCTTTTGCTTGTTTCTTAGTAGCTACGAAGAGGACACGCTTGCCCTGTTTTGCGATAGCCTTCAAAGCTTCGGCAGCTTCGTCTATCTTTGCAACAGTCTTGTGAAGGTCGATGATGTGAATGCCGTTGCGCTCCATGAAGATGTAGGGAGCCATTGCGGGATTCCACTTGCGCTTGAGGTGGCCAAAGTGGCAGCCAGCCTCCAAGAGTGTTTCGAATGATGTTCTGGACATTTTCTTTTCTTGTTTTGTTTACTTTCTTTGTAGTTGCGGTTAGTTCAACCAGCCGCAGGGTAGCCTCCGCGCGTGGGCAGCAGGATCCTCGCGGTTTAGATGCTAAACATACCTGTGTCCCTTCAGGCCGCGAGCCTGTTGTCAGGCGGCAGGGGACGGGCGATATTAACGCTTGCTGAACTGGAAGCGGCGGCGAGCCTTGGGCTGACCGGGTTTCTTACGTTCAACAGCACGCGGGTCGCGTGTCATGAAGCCTTCTGCGCGGAGAGCCTTCTTGTCGTCGGCGTTGATTTTTACAAGCGCGCGGGCGATGGCGAGGCGGAGAGCCTGGCTCTGGCCGGTGAAGCCGCCGCCGCAGAGGTTAACCTTGATGTCGTACTTTTCAGCAACGTCGAGGAGAGCGAGGGGCTGCTTTACAACGAACTGAAGGATGGGTGAGGGGAAATATTCCGTAAGGTCTCTCTTGTTGATAGTGATTTTGCCAGTGCCCTCGGTCATGTAGATACGGGCAATTGCGCTCTTACGGCGTCCTAATGCATTGATCATTTCCATTGCTGCTGATCTTATTTAAGAAGGTTAATATCAATTGCCTTGGGCGACTGTGCCTCGTGCTTGTGCTCTGAGCCTTCGTAAATGTAGAGGTTGCGGAGGAGCTGAGCGCCGAGCTTGTTCTTGGGCAGCATGCCCTTCACCACGCGGCGGAAAAGCTTTTCTGCGCCGTTGGGCTTAGCCATGATGCTGGCGGGAGTGTGCTCGCGCTGGCCGCCGGGGTAGCCCGTGTAAGTGAGGTAGATGCGTTCAGTCCACTTCTTGCCGGTGAACTGGATCTTGTCGGCATTGATAATGATTACGTTGTCGCCGCAGTCCACGTGGGGAGTAAAGTTGGGCTTGTACTTACCGCGAAGAAGCTTGGCAACTTTTGTGCAAAGGCGACCCATCACCTGGTCAGTGGCGTCAACCACCACCCATTCTTTCTGTGCGGTCTCCTTGTTAGCGGAAATGGTCTTGTAACTTAAAGTGTCCACTTTGGTTTGTTGGAATTAAATTGTGTAACTACTAAATTTATCTTTCCCCGCAGGCCTAACCTAACCATTGCGCCCTGGCCAAATTCGGACGCAACTATTAACCTGCGGATTGGCAGTTTTTACGCTGCCAGATAATAATCGGCTTGCAAAAGTACTAATTTCCTCTGTCCCGGCAAACTGTCTTCGCTCATTTTTAATGATTTGGGCGTTTCCGGCGGCCGGCGGACGGGGCGTGGCGGCACTTGGCACGGGGTCGGCGAAAGCTGTAACCCGTCTGGGCGGAATTTCCCGGCGGCGGACGTTTGTACTCTTGGGGAAATTGTGAGTGCAAACGGAGTGTATTCGAGTTTTCCGCCGACGTACTCGAGTTTTATGCCGTACGCACTCGAGTACGTCCACGGGCGGACTCGAGTTCTCCCACGGGCGCACTCGAGTTTTCCCCCGGGCGCACTCGAGTGCGTAGGCGGGCGGACTCGAATGCACCGGCGGAGAACTCTCGCTAATCGGCTGCCCGTTGGAACGAAATAAGAGGAAAGCCCCCTTTTGCAGGGACTTTCCTCTTGTATGATGGTCGGTGATGTGCCTTGTGGCGGGCTTTACTCTTCGACCGCTGCCTGTGCCGCGGCGAGGCGGGCGATGGGCACGCGGAAGGGCGAGCAGCTCACGTAGTTAAGGCCTACCTTGTGGCAGAACTTCACGGACGAGGGTTCGCCGCCGTGTTCGCCGCAAATGCCGCATTTCAGTTCGGGGCGCACGGAGCGGCCCTTGTTGACGGCCATGTCGATAAGCTGGCCCACGCCGTTCTGGTCGAGCACTTGGAACGGGTCGACCTTGAGGATCTTCTTGTCCAGGTAGACGGGCAGGAAGCTGGCGATGTCGTCGCGCGAGTAGCCGAAGGTCATCTGCGTGAGGTCGTTCGTGCCGAAGCTGAAGTACTCTGCGCGCGAGGCTATCTTGTCGGCCGTGAGGGCGGCGCGGGGAATTTCAATCATTGTGCCGACCTTGAAGGGTATTTCGATACCCTCCTCCTTGAACAGGGCGGCAGCCTCGTCGCGGATGACGCGTTCCTGAGCCTCGAACTCGTAGAGAATACCCGTGAGGGGCACCATGATTTCGGGGTGGGGGTCGAGGCCTTCGCGCTTAAGCTCGATGGCGGCCGAGAGGATGGCGCGCGTCTGCATCTGCGTGATTTCGGGATAGGTGTTGCCCAGACGGCAGCCGCGGTGGCCGAGCATCGGGTTGTGCTCGCAGAGGCTGTCGACGCGCTGGCGGATGTACTCAACCGTAACGCCCATTGCCTTGGCCATTTCCTCCTGTCCCTTTGCGTCGTGGGGAACGAACTCGTGGAGGGGCGGGTCGAGCAAGCGCACGTTGACGGGGTAGCCGTCCATGGCGCGGAAGATGCCCTTGAAGTCGTTCTTCTGGTAGGGCAGGAGCTTGGCCAGGGCGCGTTTGCGTCCCTCAACGCCGTCGGCGAGAATCATTTCGCGCATGGCGATGATTTTCTCGTTGTCGAAGAACATGTGCTCCGTACGGCAAAGGCCGATGCCCACCGCTCCGAACTTGCGTGCCACCTCCGCGTCGTGGGGCGTGTCGGCGTTGGTGCGTACCTGCAGGCGGGTGTACTTGGTGCAGAGGTCCATGAGGGCGGCGAAGTCGCCTGAGAGCTCGGCGGCCTGCGTCTTGATTTCGCCCTTGTAGACACGGCCGTTCGAGCCGTTGAGCGAGATGTAGTCGCCCTCGCGCAGCACGGTGCCGTCCACCTCGACGGTGCGGTTCTTGTAGTCCACGTTGATGGCGCCGGCACCGCTCACGCAGCACTTGCCCATGCCGCGGGCCACCACGGCGGCGTGCGACGTCATGCCGCCACGGGCCGTGAGGATGCCTTCGGCCACGGCCATGCCGGCCAGGTCCTCGGGCGAGGTTTCAATGCGCACCATCACCACCTTGTGTCCGTCGGCGTGCCACTTGGCGGCGTCGTCGGCGAAGAAGACTATCTGTCCGCAAGCCGCGCCGGGACTTGCCGGAAGGCCGCGCGTCAGCTCCTTGGCGTCGGCCAGGGCCGACTTCGAGAACACGGGGTGGAGCAGTTCGTCGAGCTTCTGCGGCTCGCAACGCTGAATGGCCGTTTTCTCGTCGATCATGCCTTGGCGCAAGAGGTCCATGGCAATCTTCACCATGGCCGCGCCCGTACGCTTGCCGTTGCGCGTCTGGAGGAACCAGAGCTTGCCCTCCTGCACGGTGAACTCCATGTCCTGCATGTCGTGGTAGTGCTCTTCGAGTTTCGTCTGTATGCCGTCGAGCTGGCGGTAGATTTCGGGCATTGCCTCCTCCATTGAGGGGTACTGCGCCTTGCGCTGCTCCTCGCTGATGCCTTGCAGCTCAGCCCAGCGGCGCGAACCCTCGAGCGTGATTTGCTGCGGCGTGCGGATGCCGGCCACCACGTCCTCGCCCTGGGCGTTGACGAGCCATTCGCCGTTGAAAAGGTCCTCGCCCGTAGCGGCGTCGCGGCTGAAGCATACGCCCGTAGCCGACGTGTTGCCCATGTTGCCGAAAACCATGGCCATGACCGTGACGGCCGTACCCCATTCGGCGGGTATGCCCTCCATCTTGCGGTAGAGGATGGCGCGCTCGTTCATCCACGAGTCGAACACGGCGCAAATGGCGCCCCAGAGCTGCTCCATCGGGTCGGTGGGGAACTCCTGCTTCGTTTGCTCGACGATGGCTTTCTTGAAACGCTTCACGAGTTCTTTGAGGTCGTCTACCTCGAGTTCGTTGTCGAGCTTCACGCCCTTAGCCTTTTTCACCTCTTCAATGATAGCCTCGAACGGGTCTACGTCGTCCTTGTTGACGGGCTTCATGCCCAGCACCACGTCGCCGTACATCTGTACGAAGCGGCGGTATGCGTCGTAGGCGAAGCGCGGGTTGCCCGTTTTGCGGGCCAGGCCCTCGACTACCTCGTCGTTGAGTCCGAGGTTGAGGATGGTGTCCATCATGCCCGGCATAGAGGCCCGGGCACCGGAGCGCACGGAAAGGAGTAGGGGATTCTCCACGTCGCCGAACTTGCTGTTCATCAGCTCTTCCGTTTGGTGGAGGCTTTTCTCCACGTCGGCTTTGAGCAGGGCGACAACCTGGTCCTTGCCTACCTTGTAGTATTCATTGCATACGTCGGTGGTAATAGTGAAGCCCGGAGGCACGGGAACGCCGATAAGGTTCATCTCGGCGAGGTTGGCACCCTTGCCGCCCAGTTCGTTGCGCATGTCCGCGCGTCCCTCGGCCTTTCCGTTGCCGAAAGTGTAAACTCTCTTAATGTTATTCATGGTGTTGATAGTAAAATGATTTTCTTTCTGGTAACGTGGCTGTCCGCCCGGCGGCAGCCTTCTCTGTTTCTCTCTTGCTGTTTCGTAAGGTTTGGGGAAGCATCTTTATATATAAGGTGTGTTTCGCTCTCCCCCGGGGGTAAAAAGTGTGTTCTTGTTGTTTCGTGGTATGATTACAAGCGCAAATATAGTTCCACTAATCAGAAAATGCAAACAATACATTGCATTTTTCGCTCTTGCGGCTTAAAAAGTGTATAAAACGGGGGCGTTGCACGTGCAACGCCCCCGTTTCGGAATGTTTGGGATTAGCTATGTTCAATAAGTGACGGAACCCGTAGGACTTGCCACGGGGCGCACGGAATGTCCGTCGCAGCGGTTGTAGTATTCGTAAACGCCGTGCGTTTCCGTGTCGAAGTTTAGGCTGTACGCCCCCATGTCGCCGTCGCCGCTGATGGGGGTGCTTGACCAGTAGTAGCCGCAGACGCGGGCGTTGCCGGGCCCGGTGCCGTAACGGTAGCCCGAGGCCGGGAGGAAGATGTAGTTGCCGTTGGTTTGCGACATCACCTTGTAGCCCTTGATGCCGCTCATTGTGGTCCACACCCAGTTGCAGTGCTGGGCGAGTTCGTCCATCTCGTCGCGCGTGGGCATCCTTACGCCCTCGCCCCAGGAGGCAGTGGCCGCGTCGTCGGCGGCAGCCAGGTCGCCGGTGTATGCCACGCCGTGCCACGTGGAGTTGTCGGCCGTGTACGACGTTTTTGTCTGCGTTTCGCCCCAGGCGTAGAACGAGCCTAGCCCCGTGAGCGTGTCCGCCCCAAGGTTGCTCTCGGCCCACAAGAGGCCCGAGGGAAGACCGAGGTCGACGAAACGGTGCCCGTTGATGGTTTCGGAATATTCGGTCGGGTCGTCGTTGAGCGTGGTGAACGAGCGGGTGTCGCCGTAGTAGGTTTCGCCGCCCGCCTTGATGTACACTCTATAGTAATAGGTGGTGTTCGGCGTCAGGTTGTAGAAGCGCGCAACGTAGCCCTTGCACTGGTTGCCGAGCTTGAACGAGTAGTCGGAGACAGTGGGCTGGGTGCTTGTAGTGGAATGGCAAATGCCGATGACGGAGTTTGAGGGCAGTTTGTAGCCGCTGCGCGTGATGGTCACGGTGACGTAGTTTTCGTACGTGGTCGAAGTGACCGAGCGGTCGTCGGTAGCGTAGACTACGTAGAACGGGTTGTTGTCGGCCGTGAAGGTGATAGAGTCTACGTTCTGGGCGGAGGTTACGCTAATGGTGCTGTCGGCTTTCCACACGTAGAGGTTGTGCTGGGCAAAGGCGGCGGTGTGCGCCGCGAGGAGGAGCAGCAGGGAGAAGAGGGATTGTATCTTGCGCATATATGTAGGAGTCTGAATGGGGTTAGGGTAGGGGTTGCCGCATCGGTCAGTCGGCGTTGACGACCGGGCGCACGGTGTGGCCGAAGTAGCTCTCGCCGTCGATGAGCTGGCGCAGACCGCCGATGAATTTGAGCTTATAGGCGTGGAACTCGTTGGTGGGCGAGCTTGTCCAGTAGTTGCCGAGGGTGGGGTTGTCGAGCGTTTCGCCCGAGTAGCGGCCCGTGACGGGCAGGAACACGCTGTTGCCGTTTGTGGCCGAGCTTACGCGGTAGCCCTTCGTGCCGTCGAGGGCGGTCCACGTCCACACGCAGTTTTGCATGAGGTCGGTCATTTCGGCGTAGGTCGGGGTGCGCACGCCCTCGCCCCACAGGGCGGTGGCAGCGTCTTCGGCGGCGGTGAGGTTGCCCGTGTGTTCCGTGCCGTACCATGCGGCGTTGTCGGCGGTGTAGGACGTTTTCGTCTGCGTCTCGCCCCAGGCAAAGTAGCTGCCGGCCTGGGCTGCGCTCTCAGCCCCCACGTTCGTTTCGGCCCAGAGCAGGCCCGAGGCAAGTCCGAGGTCGACGAAGCGGTGCCCGTTGACGGTGCGCGAGCGGTCGGCGAGTTTCGCGCCCTTTGTGGTCACGGTCACGACCGGACCGTAGCAGGTTTCGTCGAGCAGGGTGACGTAGGGGCGGAAATAGTAGGTGGTGCCGGGCAGGAGGTTGCTGACGGAGAACCGGTACGTGTCGCAGTTGGTGCCGAGTTTGCGCTTGAGGTCATCGACGGTGGGCAAGGGGTTGACGGCGGAGTAGCAAACGCCCACCATGGTGGTGACATCGAACGATTTGCCCATTACGGGGGTATGGAACGACTTCACCCAAGGGCTGGGCAGGGCGGAGGCGGTGGCTTCGAAGCCGTTCTCCGTCAGGCTCTCCTCCGTGACGGTGAACGAAAGGTCGGAGAAGGCGTTCTTTGCCGTGAACGTAAGGGAGTCGACCTGCGAGGTGGGGAGGACGGTTGGCGTGCCGGCGATGGTCCACACGCTCATGTTTTGCTGCGCAAAGGCGGCGGTGATGTTTGCGCCGAGCCACAGGGCAAGCAGCAGGGCGAGAGATTTATGCATACGTTTGTTCATTGATTGTCAGAATTGTTTGCGGGGCAAAGTTAAGGCGTTTTGGCGTAAGTGAGCGGCTTGCCGCCGTAATATTCACGCTCCTGCTTGTTGCACACTGCGCCTGTCTTCGTGCCGAAACGCACGCTTTTCTGCCCGAAAAGGTGAAAAATGAATTTGTCCGCAATTTTTTACCCCCCCCCGTTTGGTTGTAAAAGAAAGTTTAAAATGTATATTTGCGGCATACAAGGCGCGTGGGCAGGGCGTGCGGCACGTTTCCGCTTGCTCCTTGCCCAACGGCGCATACGGCCGGAGAGAAACTCATTTTACCAAATAACTAAAACCTCAAACGCAATGAGAAAAAACTTTTTTTTAATGGTGTTGACCGCCGTGCTGCTATTGGTCAGCTCGTGCGGCAGCAGCGGGGGCAACGGCTACGACGCCGTTCCGTTCCAAGAGACCGAAAAAGGCATGTGGGGCATGATTACGCTCGACGGCAAGGTGCTTTTCAAGGACGAGTTCAAGGAAATGCCCACCATGTCGAAGGAAGGCATGTTCATGGTGAAGAACGACAAAGGCCTGTGGGAAATCTACACTGCCGAGGAAAAGCCCAAGAAGGTAGGTTCGGAGTATGTTTCGGCCACGCCGTTCACTGACGGCATCGCCCTCGTGGCAGAGCGCAACAAGCCCGTCACGATGATCGACAAAGAGGGTAAGGAAGTGAAAGTGCTCGACAAGGTAGACGGCAAAGAAGTGTCGGCGGTATACGCGTTCCGCAACGGTTACGCCGTGTACAAGACGGGCGACAACTACGGCGTGATCAACAAGGACGGCGAGGGCGTTATCCCGGCAAAGTACTGCGCCATTAATCATTACAGCGACGGAAAGTTCGTGGCAATTGACGCAAAGTACAAAAAGGAACTCGAAAGCGACTCCGCCTCTACGGGTACGCTCAAATGCACCGTACTCGACACCAAGGGCAAGGTACTCTTCGAGCTGAAACAAAGCAAGTACAGCGATATTGGCGACTCGTTCTACGACGGGCTTATGCCTGTGGCCGTGGAGAAAGACGGGGAGAAGATGTGGGGCATCATCAACGAAAAGCAGGAGTACGTGGTGAAACCCTCGTCGAAGTTCCAGAAAATCACGGAATACTACAATGATATGTTTATCTACTACAACGGCGAAGCCTACGGCGTGATGAACTTGAAGGGCGAAACAGTCATCCGCGCCAAGTATGATTACTTGCAGTTCGACACAGACGGTAAACTCATCACGGGTACGCGCGATAACAGCGGCAAGACCATCTACAAGTTCGTGGACACAGAAGACACCCAAATCGGCCCTGACACTTATCAGGAGGCAGCCCCCTTCTTCTGGTTCGACGGCAAGCATACGATTGTCAAGGTGAGCGACTCGCAGTACTCTATTATCGACAGCAAGGGCAAGCAACTCGAAAAGCTCCCCGATATGGTCAACATCTCAAACCGCGAGGGCGACTCCGTGGTTGAGAGCGACTATGTGAACTTCACCGCGCTCTTCGAAGAGATGAAGATTTCCGAGAACGGCATGGACGGCCTCACGTTCTCCGCCTCGCCCCTGAAAGTGGTGCAAACGTTGTCAGACTACCTGACCGGCACGAAGGAACACCCCGTGACCGACCCCTACTGGTACGACTACCGTTCCTCGTTCAAATATTCCCATGCCGTGAACAACGTGGAGCCGACGTTCGCCGTTGAGTTTAGCGGCAAACTGAGTCGCCAGACTTACACCACCCGCCGCGTGGTGGACTACACCTTCTACGACGGCACGGAATGGTACCACGACGAGCAAGTGCCCACCGGCTACGCCTGGAACGACGTGAAGGTGACTGCCTTTGGCATCAGCTTCGACAACGACGGCAAACTGAAAGGAAAGCTCCGCTTGTTGCTCAACGCAGCCATCACCCGTTTCAGCAACATGGGCCGCATTGTCAAGCAGAACAACGGCGCAGCCGTCATTACCCTGCGCAACGGCAAGACGGCTTTCATCTACATGGAGCCCAAGGACGTGGTAATCCTTTGGGGCGATGCCCAAGCCTCCCAATTGGACATCACCAAGTTCAAGGACGTGAAAGAGGACATCGACGGCTCATCATCTTCCAGCAGTCCCTCGTTTGACTACTCCTCGGACTATGCGGCAGCTGATACGACGTATGCAGGCGAATATTGTGATACAGTTGCGGCAGACTCCGCCTATTGACACTCGTAATGCAAAAACTAAATGCGGGAGGAACAAAGGGCAAAGCCCGATGTTCCTCCCGCATATATTATAGGAGTATTCTCTCGTTGCTTCTTTGTTTAGAAGTCGGCCGTTTTGGGTGTACGGGGGAAGGGAATTACGTCGCGGATGTTTTGCATGCCAGTGACGAAGAGGATGAGACGCTCAAAGCCGAGACCGAAGCCCGAGTGGGGGCATGAACCGAAACGGCGCGTGTCGAGGTACCACCACATGTCCTTCATCGGGATGTTGAGTTCCTCGATGCGGCCGAGGAGCTTTTCGTAGCTCTCTTCGCGTTCCGAACCGCCGATTATCTCGCCAATCTGCGGGAACAGCACGTCCATGGCGCGAACGGTCTTGTTGTCGTCGTTCATCTTCATGTAGAAAGCCTTGATTTCCTTGGGGTAGTCCGTAAGGATAACGGGCTTCTTGAAGTGTTCCTCCACGAGGTAACGCTCGTGCTCGCTGGCGAGGTCAACGCCCCAGTAAACGGGGAACTCAAACTTGTGGCCGTTCTTCACTGCCTCTTCGAGTATTTCGATGCCCTCGGTGTACTTCAAGCGCACGAAGTCGTGTTCCACTACGAAGTGGAGGCGTTCGAGGAGCGTCTTGTCGATCATCTTGTTGAGGAATTCGAGGTCGTCCTTGCAGTTGTCGAGTGCCCAGCGCACGCAGTACTTGATGAAGTCCTCGGCGAGGTCCATGTTGTCGGTGATGTCGTTGAACGCCACCTCGGGTTCAATCATCCAGAATTCGGCCAAGTGGCGCGGCGTGTTGGAGTTTTCCGCGCGGAACGTCGGGCCGAACGTGTAGATTGCGCCCAGAGCCGTTGCGCCGAGTTCGCCTTCGAGCTGGCCGCTCACGGTGAGCGAGGTGGTCTTGCCGAAGAAGTCGTCGCTGTAGTCAATCTTGCCGTCCTCGTCCTTTTTGAGGTCGTAGAGGTTCTTCGTGGTCACTTGGAACATCTGGCCTGCGCCTTCGCAGTCGGAGGCGGTGATGATCGGCGTGTTGAAGTAGAAGAAGCCGTGGTCGTGGAAATACTTGTGGATGGCGATGGCCATGTTGTGACGGATGCGGAACACTGCGCCGAACGTGTTGGTGCGCAAGCGCATATGGGCGTGCTGGCGCATATATTCGAATGACTGTCCCTTCTTTTGCATGGGGTAGTCTGCGCCGCAAGTGCCAAGCACCTCGATTGCCGTGGCTTGTACCTCGACGCTCTGTCCTGCGCCCTGGCTCTCCACCAGCTTGCCCTCCACGCTCAGGCATGCGCCCGTCGTGATGAGCTTGAGCATTTCCGCGTCGAATTTCTCCACGTCGGCCACCACCTGCACGTTTTTGATGGTACTGCCGTCGTTGAGGGCGATGAAGTTGACCGATTTGCTGCCGCGGCGCGTGCGCACCCAGCCCTTTACGCATACTTCTGCGCCGAAGTCGGTGCGCTGAAGCAAGTCAATTATCTTTGTTCTTTTCATTGTGTTTTCTCTGTCTTGTTGGGTTACTCGTATGCGCCCATGCGGAGCATCTGCACCTCTTTTTCGGTGAGGTAGCGCCAGTCGCCGCGGCGCACGTTCTTCTTGGTCAGGCCGGCGAAGTAAACGCGGTCGAGCTTTACCACGTGGTAGCCGAGGCTCTCGAAAATGCGGCGCACGATGCGGTTCTTGCCGCTGTGAATCTCGATGCCGATCTCCTTTTTGTCGGTGGGCGAAGCGTATTCAATCTCGTCGGCTTTGATTTCGCCGTCGTCGAGCATGATGCCCTCGGCAATTTGCCTCATGTCGGTTGCCGACACGTTTCGGTCGGTCGTTACGTGGTAGATTTTCTTTTTCAGGAACTTGGGGTGGGTGAGCTTCGAGGCCATTTCGCCGTCGTTGGTGAGCAGCAATACGCCCGTGGTGTTGCGGTCGAGGCGGCCTACGGGGTAGATGCGCTCCATGCAAGCCTTTTGCACGAGGTCCATCACCGTCTTGCGGTTTTGCGGGTCCTCGCTCGTGGTGACGTAGCCCTTGGGCTTGTTGAGAAGCACGTACACCTTCTTCTCAATCTTCACCGTGTTGTCGTGGAACTTCACCTCGTCCGTACGCAGCACCTTGGCACCCAGTTCGGTGACAACCACTCCGTTGACCGACACCACGCCGGCTTCGATGTACTTGTCGGCGTCGCGGCGCGAGCAAACGCCGGCGTTGGCCAGGTATTTGTTCAGGCGGATAGGCACGGTGGGGTCGTAGTTCTCCTCCTTGTATTCAAGTCGCTTCTTGTGCGAATATTTGGCGTGCGGATCGTAGCCGTTCGTGCGGGGACGGGGCTGGTAGCCGCCGTTGCCGCCCTGGAAGCGCGGACGCTGGTTGCCGCCTTGGCGGTGTCCGCCTTCTCCGCGGCCGGCGCCTTGTCCGTAGCCGCCGGCGCGTCCGTAGCTGTTGCCGCCCTCGCCGCGCCCGTAGCCCGGACGCTGGGGGCGGTTGCCGCCCTGACGGTATCCGCCTTCGCCGCCGTTCTGGAAGCGCGGACGGTATCCGCCCTGCTGACGCTGCCCGTATCCGCCTTCGCCGCGGTTGTACGAGCTGCGCTGACCGCCCTCGCCCTCGTAGCGCGGACGGTAGCCGCCTTCACTGTTGCGGGGCTGGTAGCCGCCGTTGTCGAATGACTGCGAGTTGCGGGTGAAACGCGGACGGGCGGGGCGGTCGTTGCCGTAGCGGTTGCCGCGTGCGCCGTTGTTGTCTCCATGCGACCTGTAACCGTCACGGCTATTGTCGCTGTCGTTGAAAAAGTCTTTGTTCATTTTGTTGGTAGATAAGGGTGAGGGAAGCTTGTTCTCACGAATGACTTCCGGCACCTGTTGAAAGTGTATATGTATATATAATGTGTGTGCGGGTTAAATTCCCGTGTAGTTGTGCGGCGTGATGGCGCGGAGTTCGGACTTCACGGCGTCGCTCACTTCCAGGCCGTCGATAAACGCGTGTATGCGCTCCTCAGTGATGGCCTCGTTGGTACGCGTCAGGGCTTTGAGAGCCTCGTAGGGGTGGGGGTAAGCCTCGCGGCGCAGTATGGTCTGAATGGCCTCGGCCACCACCGCCCAGCAGTTGTCCAGGTCGCGGCGGATGCTCTCCTCGTGGAGCAGCAGCTTGCGCAAGCCTTTGAGCGAGCTTTGGAAGGCGATGAGCGCATGGCCCATAGGCACGCCGATGTTGCGGATGACGGTAGAGTCCGTCAGGTCGCGCTGCAAGCGGCTGATGGGCAACTTGCGGCTCAGGTGTTCGAGTATGGCGTTGGCTATGCCGAGGTTGCCCTCCGAATTTTCGAAGTCGATGGGGTTGACCTTGTGCGGCATTGCGCTCGACCCCACTTCGCCCTTCTTGATCTTCTGCTTGAAGTACTCCATCGACACGTACTGCCAAAAGTCGCGGTCCATGTCGATCACGATAGTGTGTACGCGCTTCATGGCGTCAAACAGGGCGGCCATGTTGTCGTAGTTGCTTATCTGCGTGGTGTACTCCTCGCGCACGAGTCCCAGCTTCTCGCTGACGAACTTCTTGGCGAACGCGCGCCAGTCGTACGACGGGTAGGCCACGTGGTGGGCGTTGAGGTTGCCCGTTGCGCCGCCGAACTTGGCCGTCATGGGACAGGCTTTGAGCAGGGCCACCTGCTGTTCCAGGCGGTAGGCGAACACCTTCACCTCCTTGCCCAGGCGTGTGGGCGAGGCGGGCTGGCCGTGCGTCTTGGCCAGCATGGGTATGTCCTTCCACTCCTCGGCGTAGGCGTTGAGCTGGTCGATGAGCTCTTGGAGCAAGGGCAGGTAAACGTCGTGCGTGGCCTCCTTGAGCATCAGGGGGAACGACGTGTTGTTGATGTCCTGCGAGGTCAGGCCGAAGTGGATAAACTCCTTGAAGCTGTCAAGTCCGCCGATTTTGTCGAATTGCTCCTTGATGAAGTACTCAATGGCTTTCACGTCGTGGTTCGTCACGCTCTCAATCTCCTTCACGCGGGCTGCGTCGGTCTCCGAGAAGTCGCGGTAGAACGAGCGGAGCTTGTCGAAGAGATTGGTGGGGAAGTCCTTGAGCTGCGGCAGGGGAAGTTCGCAAAGCGTAATGAAGTATTCCACCTCCACGCGTACGCGGTACTTCATCAGCGCGTACTCAGAAAAATAAGGAGCTAAGGGTTCAGTTTTCGAACGGTATCGCCCGTCAATCGGCGATACGGCGGTAAGTATATCCAAATCCATGGTTGCCAACAAATAGTAGGATTGTGTTTTATGATTGTGTGTGCTTATATAAGTATATGTGTAACCATATACGCTTGCAAAGATAGCGCAAACGGAATGCGCAAAGCCGCCTTTTCCGCAACTTTTTGCGAATTTGCAGTCCAAAACGTCGCAAACGGGCTATTCGGAGGATTGCGGCGGCACCGTAACGGCCAACAACATCGCCTTCTACGGCGTTCCCGTACGTCCCGTAACGAAGTAACCCTGCTCAACGTCAGAGAACTACTGAAACATAAAGAAACGAGGCGAAGCCCACAATCGGGGACTTCGCCTCGTTTCCGTATACGTCTTATTTTACCTCTTCTATATGGGGCTTTCTGACATTTATTAGGAACTTTATTAGGAACTTCTTAGGTATTTGTTTTTTTTGATAAGGCTACTGCAAAACGAGAGCGGCGCATAGTGAGAATACTCCCCGGGCGTACTCGAGTGCGCACGGGGGGAAACTCGAGTGCGCACGGGGACGTACTCGAGTGCGCACGGGGGGAAACTCGAGTGCGCACGGGGACGTACTCGAGTGCGCACGGGGGGAAACTCGAGTGCGCACGGGGACGTACTCGAGTGCGCACGGGGGGAAACTCGAGTGCGCACGGGGACGTACTCGAGTGCGCACGGGGGGAAACTCGAGTGCGCACGGGGACGTACTCGAGTGCGTTGCGGGGAAAACTCGAGTGCGCCCACGGGCGTACTCGAACGCCGCGGCGGAGCATCCGGGTTTTTCGGCGGAGAAGTCCGGCCGTTGCGGGGGCAGGGCGGCGCGGGCGGCGGCCGGGGCGCAACGCAAAAGACGGGCGCAGCGAGCAATGCGTTCGCTGCGCCCGTCTTTGGGGCGGGGAGGGGCGGGGCTACTTGTCGTCGCACTCGCCGAGGCGGTGCGATATGCGCATGGCGCAGAAGTTGGGCCCGCACATGGTGCAGAACTCGCCGTTCTCGTAGTGCGCCTCCTTGTAGTACTTTTCGGCCAGGTCGGGGTCGAGGCTGAGGTTGAACTGGTCCTTCCAGCGGAACTCGTAGCGCGCCTTCGAGAGGGCGTTGTCGCGCACTTGCGCGCCGGGATGCCCCTTGGCCAGGTCGGCGGCGTGGGCTGCTATTTTGTAGGTGACTACGCCCGTGCGCACGTCGTCGCGGTTGGGCAGGGCAAGGTGTTCCTTGGGCGTTACGTAGCAGAGCATGGCCGTGCCGAGCGCGCCGATGATCGACGCGCCTATGGCCGAGGTGATGTGGTCGTAGCCCGGGGCGATGTCGGTGACGAGCGGGCCGAGCGTATAGAAGGGGGCGTTGTGGCACTTCTCAATCTGCCGCTGCATGTTTTCGGGTATCTTGTGCATGGGCACGTGGCCGGGGCCCTCGATAAAGGCCTGCACGTTCTTGGCCCAGGCGCGGGTGACGAGTTCGCCCATCGTGTCGAGTTCGGCAAACTGCGCCTTGTCGTTCGCGTCGTAGATGGAGCCGGGGCGCAAGCCGTCGCCGAGCGATATGGCCACGTCGTACTGCGCGCAGATGTCGCAGATGTCGTCGAAATGCTCGTAGAGGAAACTTTCGCGGTCGTTTTGCAGGCACCATTCCGAGATAATGCTGCCGCCGCGGCTCACCATGCCCGTCATGCGCCCTTGCGACAGGTGGATGTTCTTGCGCCGTATGCCGCAGTGTATGGTGAAGTAGTCCACGCCCTGCTCGCACTGTTCGATGAGCGTGTCGCGGTAGAGTTCCCACGTGAGGTCCTTGGCCTTGCCGCGCACCTTCTCCATGGCCTGGTACATGGGCACGGTGCCTACGGGCACGGGGCTGTTGCGCACAATCCATTCGCGCGTTTCGTGGATGTTTGCGCCCGTTGAGAGGTCCATAATCGTGTCGCCGCCCCACTTGCAGCTCCAAATTGCCTTTTCCACTTCCTCGTCGATTGACGACGTGGTGGCTGAGTTGCCGAGGTTCGTGTTGATCTTCACCAGGAAATTGCGCCCGATAATCATGGGTTCTGCCTCCGGGTGGTTGATGTTGGCCGGGATGACGGCGCGCCCGGCTGCAATCTCGTCGCGGACAAACTCCGGCGTGATGTGCGTGGCTATGCCGAGGGCTTCGCAGTCCATGTTCTCGCGAATGGCCACGTACTCCATCTCGGGCGTGACGATGCCCTGCTTGGCCAGCGCCATCTGCGTGACGCCCTTGCCCGGCTCGGCGCGCAGGGGGAGGTGGTGGTGGTTGAAGCGGAGCGAGTCGAGCTTTTTGTCGGCCAGGCGCTGGCGGCAGTATTCGGAGCTGAACTCCTTGAGCCGTTCCACGCCGCCCCGTTCGAGTATCCACGGCTCGCGCAGGCGGGGCAGGCCGTTCTTGAGGTCAACCTCGCAGGCGGGGTCGGAGTAAACGCCGCTCGTGTCGTAAACAAGCACGGGCTGGTTTTCAGCGTAGTGCTTCTTGCCCTCCGCGTCCTTGGTGACGGTGGGCGTGAGCTTCACCTTGCGCATGGCCACGCGCAGGTTGGGGTAGAGTTTTCCGGCGAGGTAAACCTTCTCGCTGTTGGGGTATTGTATCTTGGCTTGATTTTCCATGAGGTGTGTGGGTGTATATATTATATGTCTGCGTTCAAAAACCTGCGCATCATCTCCTGCGGGTTGTCGGCGCGGAGAATGGCTCCGCTCACGGCCACGCCCTGTACGCCCGCGTCGAGCAACGCCGGCACGTCGACCAGTTCGATGCCGCCGATGGCGCAAACGGGGATGCGCACAAGTTCCTTTTGCATTTGCTCAACTATGCGGCGGTAGCCGTTGAGGCCGAGGATGGGGGCAAGGTTGTCCTTTGTGCGGGTGAAGCGGAACGGGCCGCAGCCTATGTAGTCGGCGCTCTGGGCGCGGAGCCGCTTGATGTCGTCGAACGTGTTGGCCGTGCCGCCTATGATAAACTCGTGGCCGAGCAGCTCGCGCGCCTCGTTGACGGGCATGTCGTTTTTGCCGAGATGCACGCCGTCGGCCCCTATCTTCTTGCAGAGCTGCACCCTGTCGTCGAGGATGAACGTGGCGCCGCGCTTGCGGCATTCGTCGAGCAGTTCGAGGGCAACGGACTCGGCTTCGTCGTCGGTCGCGCCCTTCATGCGGAGCTGAATCCACGTGCAGCCGCCCTCGAGCGCAAGCAGAGCCGACTCCTTGTACGATACGGAGTCTGTCTGGTGTGTGATAAATTGTACGGGAACCATCGTGTGTGTGGTGATGATTGGTTGATGGAGAACAATCTGCGGCCTTGCGGCCCAAGCTTCCCTTCGCTAGCATGACCTAGTGCAGGTTGTGAGGGTATAGTCTCAGCACGCCCAAGTGAGCGTACACCCCTTAGCTTTATTCAGGTTGGCAAAAGTACAAAGATTTTGATGCCTTGCAAAAAAAAAGCCATTTATTTGCGCCCCTTGGCTTTAAGGACTATATTTGCAAGGTGCAAGCGGAAGGCGTTGGCTCATCGCCCCCTCCGCGCGGCACTCATGAAAAGCATAAAGCGTATGAAGAAAACACTACTTCGCACCCTATTTTCGCTCACCCTCATGGCTCTGCCCCTTGCCGCCAGCGCGGCGGGATCGGCCGCTCCCGTCGACGAGGCGGAAGCCCTGACAGCCATTGACGCTGCGGAGGACGGCGGCCACTTCGACTTGTCGGTCAGCGGCGGCACGCTCCAAATCCACGCCCTCAACTTGCAGGGGCAGGTGGCCCGCATATACGACGTGGTGGGCAAGCTCAAGGCCGAAGTGCGCATCGACAGCAACGACAAAACCGTCCGCGTGCAGCTCGGCAAGGGCATATACCTCGTTAACGTAAACAAGACAACCCGCCGCATCAGCGTGGCGGGATAACCATTGCGGGGAGAGAGGCGGTGGCGGTTACAGCAGAGGCGTTGAAAAACGCGAGCACACGCACGCAGGCCTTTGCCGAAATGGTAAGGGAGTTCTCCCCGAAGCTCTATCCGAGCATTCGCCGCATCGTGCAGTATCATGAGGATGCTGACGACGTATTGCAAAACACATATATTAAGGTATGGCAGTCGCTCGACGGGTTTCGTGGCGACTGCCAATTGTATTCTTGGGTGTACCGCATCGCCATGAACGAGAGCCTCACGCTGCTGCAAAAGCGGCACCCCGTGGAGAGCCTGAGCGACGAAATGAGCGAGAACGTGCGCACGCTCGAAAGCGACCCCTACTTCGACGGCGACGAGACGGAACTGCAACTGCAAAAAGCCATTGAGCAACTGCCCGAAAAGCAGCGCGTCGTGTTCAACCTCAAATACTTCGAGGAAATGAAGTACGAGGACATGAGCCAGCTGCTCAACACCAGCGTGGGCGCGCTCAAGGCCTCGTACCACTTCGCCGTGAAGAAAATCGAAAGTTTTTTTAACGAGTTGGATTAAACCCTCGGCCGCCCCGGCAGTCTAAAAGACAATAAAAAGGAAACTACGATGAAGAAATTCGATATCAACGCAAAGCCCGGCGCGCACAACCCGTTTGTGGTGCCAAGCGGCTACTTCGACGTGCTTACGGCGCAAGTGATGATGCGCGTGAGCGCACTTGACGCCGCCGCCGAGAGCCAGCGTCGCTGGATACGCTGGATACCCTGGCTCGGAGCCGCCTGCGTGGCGTCGCTCATGGTGATTTTCTCGCAGCTCGCCCCCGTCGGCACGTCTGGCAGCCAAGCCGGCAGCCCCTCGGCCGCGCAGCATACATACGCCAACACCAACGCCGACGTGGCCTACGATTGCATAATGATGGCCGACGCCGACAACCTCGCCGCCTATGAAAACGATTATTAAGAAAACGCTCCTCGTCTGGGCGTTGCTCATGCCCCTTGCCATACATACGGCGCAAGCCCTGCCGCAAACCGACGACCGGAAGGAGTGCCGCCAGCCCCAAGAGCCTAGGCCGCCCCGCGACGGCAAAAACTTCGACCCGGAACAGTTTAAGCGCGAGCTGACAAACTTCATAACCCGCGAAGCCGGACTGACACAGGCTGAGGCGCGCGCTTTCCTGCCCGTGTATTTCGAGATGAAGGAGAAGCAGCGCAACGTGGAGCATCAGAAGGGACGCGCCCTGCGCAACGCCGCCGAGAAGAACATGAGCAGCCGCGATTGCAAGCGGGTGCTTGGCGAGGTGGCCGAACTCGAAAAGAAGGCTCTCCGCATTGAGAGCCAGTACATGCAGCGCCTCGAAGCCATGGTGGGCGCGCAAAAACTGGTAAAGGCAATCGACGCCGACCGCAAGTTTGGCCGTCACGCCTTCAAGCAAATGGTAAAATAGGGGATACGTCCCCCAACGCAAGAGAATGAGAACCGGCACGGCCGTGCGCCATGTGCGCTCCGCCGGTTCTTGTTCTCTGTTTCTTTTATACGATGGAATACACCGACAACCAAGCCCTGCAACTGGCGTTCGACATTGTCGAAACAACCGACACGCACCTCTTCCTGACCGGGCGCGCCGGAACGGGAAAGACCACCTTTCTGCGCGAACTGCGCAAGGCCACCAAAAAACGCATGGCCGTGCTTGCCCCCACGGGCATAGCGGCTATGAACGCCCACGGCGTTACGCTCCACTCGTTCTTCCAGCTGCCGTTCGGCCCGTACGTGCCGGGCGCGACCCTCTCGGGCGACAACAAGCGTTACACCATGACGAAACAGAAGATTGCGCTGATAAAAAGCGTGGACCTGCTCGTCATCGACGAAATAAGCATGGTGCGGGCCGACCTGCTCGACGCCGTCGACAACGCCCTGCAACGCTACCGCAACAACTACGTGCCGTTTGGCGGCGTGCAGCTGCTGCTCATCGGCGACCTGCAACAGCTCGCCCCCGTGGCCAAGGACGACGAGTGGCAGCTGCTCAGCCAATACTACGAAAGCCCCTACTTTTTCAGCAGCCGCGCCTTGCAGCGCACGAACTTCGTCACCGTGGAACTCGAAAAGGTCTACCGCCAGAGCGACGCCCACTTCCTCGGTTTGCTCAACAACATCCGCGAGTGCGTCAACGTGGCGGCCACGTTGCAGGAACTCAACAAACGCTGGAACCCGGCGTTTGTCCCCGACGGGAGCGAGGGCTACGTGCGCCTGGTTACGCACAACTGGCAGGCGCAGCAGGTCAACGAGCGCGAACTGGCGAGGCTTGGCGGCACGGCCCGTAAGTTCGATGCCAAGGTGGGCGGCAAGTTCCCCGAATACTCCTTTCCCACGGAGCAGAGCCTTGAACTGAAAGTGGGGGCTCAGGTGATGTTCGTCAAAAACGACTCCAGCGGCGAAAAACGCTACTTCAACGGCATGCTGGGCAAGGTGTCGGGCTTCACTGCCGACGGGGGCATCAATGTGCGCCCCGACAACGGCGGCTCTACCATCGAGGTGGGACTGGAAACGTGGCGCAACACCCACTACGCCCTCGACGACAAAACGAAAGAGATAAAGGAAGTGGTCGACGGAAAGTTTGAACAATACCCCATCAAGCTTGCCTGGGCCATCACCATACACAAAAGCCAGGGCCTGACGTTCGACCGCGTGATGATCGACGCGTCCGCCTCGTTTGCCCACGGGCAGACCTACGTGGCGCTGAGCCGCTGCCGCACGCTCGAGGGCATTGTGCTGACTTCGCGCATACCCGAGTCGGCCATCATCGAGGACAAGCTCGTCAAGGAGTTTACCGAGAGCGTGCGCCGCAACCGCGTTACGCCCGACATGCTTGCCGCCCTGCGCGACAGGTTCGGGGCGAACTTGCTCATGGAACTCTTTTCGTTCGGCAAGGAACGTATGCAGCTGGCACAGGTTGTGCGCCTTATGCAGGAGTTCCTTTCGCGCACCTACGCCGACACCACGAGGCGGGCGGAGGAGGCGGCGCGAGCGTTCGACCAGCGCGTGACCGACGTGGCCGACACTTTCCAAAAGCAATACAGCCAAATTCTGCACCAGGCCGCCGGCGACGTGGCCGATGCGCATTTGCAGGACCGCGTGGCCAAGGCTTGCGGCTACTTCGAGCGGCAGCTCAACGAGTTGAACGGGTTTGTGGAGATTGTGGCCGCGCTGGAGATTGACAACAAGGAAACCCTGCGCCGCCGCGACAATTACACGGAAAGCCTACTGGCGCAGCTCGCGCAGCACACGGCACTCCTGAGCCACGTGGCCCAATGCGGTTTCGCGCCGGGCGAGTTCATGTCGTTCCGCGCCAAGCTCCTGCTGCAAGCCGACGAGGCTGACGGCGGCGTATCGAAGGGAAAGCCCGCCAAGGCCAAGAAGAAAAAGGCGGAGGATAAGTTCGTGGTGCCGACCGAGGTGAAGAACGCCGCCCTCTACGAACGCTTGCGCGAATGGCGCCTTGCAAAGGCCACGGAAGAAAAGGTGGCGGCGTTTGTCATTATGGGAAACAAGGCCCTTATGACCGTGGCGAACCACATGCCCGTGACGCTCGCCGCACTGAAAAAAGTGCCGTACTTCGGCGACAAGAGAGTGGAGAAGTACGGCGAGGAACTGATACGGCTCATTGCCGGATACATCAGAGAGACTGGGGAATAAGAAACTCTATCTCCTCCGGCATAACGCCTACGTCCACCGTTTCGGGACGCTCCCGGAACAGGCGGCCGTCAATGCTCATTGGCGCGCCCGATACATCCGTGAAAGTGATGTGCCGGGTGCGCCACACTTTTACGCCCCGGTGGCTGAGAAAACGTCTTGTGAAGAGCAGCCACAGTCCTTGGAACACCTGGAAGAGGGCTGGCTTGGCCACCAGCGTCACGTCAATCAGCCCGTTGTAAGGCACTGCGCTCGGCGTTTGTCCGTAGCCGTGAGCCGAACCGATGCACACGCCCATGGCCGATTGGCGCAGATCCTCGCCGCTGAGGTGGAAGCTAAACTTAAAGCTCATGCGCTGGAAGAGGAGCAGCAGCGACGAGAACAGGCGCGAGAGCGTGCGCAGGCCGAGCAGCTGCTTGCTCGTGCGCAGCGTCTTGGTGATGGCGGCGGCTATGCCGAGGTTGATGCAGTTCAGGAAGTAGAGTTTTTCTTCCTTGCCTTTCGTTGTGGTAATCAGCGCAGTGCAAACGTCTACCTTACGTGTATGATAAAGTGCAAGGTCGTCGATAGTCTTGCGGTAGTTTTCGGGCTTCATGCCCCAGTAGCGCGCAAAATCGTTGCCCAAGCCGTTGGGGATAACGCCCAGCACGGGGTGCTTCCCCGAGGGCGACTTGGCCGACATGATGCCGCACAGGGCGTAGTTCAGGGCCGAGTCGCCGCCCACCACCACGATGGTGCTGTATCCGGCGCGCGTCATCATGGCGGCGAGCCGCTCCACAGAGGCTGCGTCCTCGCTCTGCACGTAGTCGAAGGGCAGGGCCTTCTCGTTGAGGCAGCGCAGAATTTTTTTCCAGCGGCGGTGCGTGCGCCAGGAGTTCTTTTTCGGGCAGTAAATCACGCCCCATGAATGGCTTGGCATAAGGGTAGGGGATTGTAGGGTAGGTATGCGGACTTTCGGAACTTAGTTTTGCGAGGCGAGGAACTCTTCGGGCAATGCGTCGGGCGTGATGTCGTCGGCTTTCATCCAGTGTATTTCAACGCCGCGCCGCTCCATGCCGCGAAACCATGTCATCTGCCGCTTGGCAAACTGGTGAATGGCTATTTCGAGCTGCGTAAACATTTCTTCGTACGTGAGCTGCCCCGTAACGTAAAGGGTGAGGTATTTGTACTCAAGTCCGTAATATATAAGGTCTTCGTCTTTTATTCCTTCGTCAAGCAAGGCGCGCACTTCGTCCGCCATTCCGCCGTCGAGCCGCTCTCTGAGCCGTCGGGAAATGCGGCTGCGTCGCGTTTCCCGGTCAACGTCGATGCCGATGTTCCACGACGTGAGGGTGGGGAACGGGCGGTCGTCCACGGGCGTGTGCTTGTAGTATTCCGCAATCTCTATGGCGCGGATGGCCCGCTGGGCGGAGTCTACGTCGGTCGTGTTGTGCAGCTGCTTGTACTGGCTGAGGATTTCGGTCAGTTCGGCGAGCGAACGCCCCTTGAGCCTCGCGCGCAGTTCGTCGTTTTGCGGTACGGGCGAGAGGCGGTAGCCGCGCAATACGCTTTCGAGGTAAAGCCCCGTGCCGCCGCAGAGTATCACCCGCTTGCCGCGCGAACGGATGTCGTTGTAGGCTTCGAGAAAGTCGCGCTGGTACTCGTACACGTTGTACTTTGTGCCGGGCTCGGCAATGTCTATCAGGTGGTAAGGCACGGCGGTGTCGCCGCAGCGGTAGTCGTCGAGGTCCTTGCCCGTGCCGAGGTCCATGCGGCGGTACACCTGCCGGCTGTCGGCACTGATGATTTCGGCGTTGAGGGCGGCGGCCAGCCTCACGGCCACCTTTGTCTTGCCCGATGCCGTCGGGCCCAGTATGGTGAGAATGTCCATTGTGTGCAAAATCAAAGGAGCAGAGCCACCCTCCATGGCGGCAACCTCCTGAATTATACGGGGCAAAAGTACTTATTTATGCGGTCGCTTTGGGGTAATTTAATAGCTTTTAAAGCCGTGCGCGGCAAAATCTGCCTACATTTGCAGCAGTAAAGACAGAGAAAGGACAAACAATGAAGTTCAAGCACTTACTGTTGATAATAGCCCTCTTGCTCTCGGCCGCAGTGCGGGCGCAGGACGTGGAGACCGTTCCGCAGCACCGCCAGTGGGACGATGCCTTTATGCAGCAGCAACGCGACACGCTCCCGTCCGACACCCTCGCTGCCGTGGAGCAGCTGCGCCTTTCGCTCGCCCTGCCTTGGCAAACGCCTGTGCCGGGGCTTGGCGCGTACGGCTTGGGCGGCATTGCGGCGTTCGGCGACAATGCCTTCACGTGGCGGCTCCACGAGGGCTTCAACGCGCAGTTCGGCCTTAGCGTGACGGCCGGTCTTGGCAAGCACGCTCCCCGCGGCGCGGGCTTCGGGCAGACGGCCGCCTTCGCCTACCTCGTGCCGCTCGGCAAGAAGTTCTTCGCCGCCGCGGGCCTCATGGCGAACAATTTCGACTGGGGCGCGTTCCGCCGCACCGACGTGGGCATTGGCGGAGTTCTGGCCTATCAGCCCAACGACCGCGTCACGCTCTACGCCTACGGGCAGAAAAGCTTCCTGCCCCGCACCTCGGGCATACACAACCTACGCCACGACGGCTTCCTCCTGAGCCCGTTCGAAATTCCCCGCGACCGCATCGGCGTGGCCGGCGAGTTCAAAATAGGAAACAGCGCTATGATAGGCATCAGCGTCGAGCGAGCAAGTTATTGAGCTTGTTGTTTTTCACAGACACTATATTACCCCCTGTTAGTAAAAAGGATCTTAATATGTACCGAACATGGCAGAACCTACTTTTAGTGTCATAGTTCCTGTATACAATGCGGAACAATATCTACAAGAGTGTATCAAAAGCATTCTCAATCAAACAATTCCTGACTTTGAACTAATTCTTGTCGACGACGGAAGTCAAGACGCTACTGGTGATATATGCGACAAATATGCAAACAGCGATTCTCGTGTCACTGTGATTCATAAGAAGAATGCAGGTGTCAGTGAGGCAAGGAATGATGGTCTGGGAGTGGCCAAAGGTAAATTCGTTTGTTTCGTAGATGCGGATGATTGGATAAGCGCTGAATACTTTGAGCGAACGCTGGCCGAGTTGGAAGACGTAGATATACTTTTCTTCAGCTTTATCTATCATTACGAAGACGGATGTGTACGGTCGCTTATCTTTCCCAAAACACTATGTAGGCATGATATCAGCAGAGCCATACAACATCTTCTTTACAATGATACAAACGTCAATTGTTTTGGATACACCTGGAACAAAATTTTCCGCAAGGATATTATAGACAGACACGAAATTCGTTTTGTGAAAGGCTTGTCTGTCAGCGAGGACGAAGTGTTTACTGTGGCGTATTGCAATCACGTAGACTCGCTAAAAGTAATAGATGTACCTCTCTACCATTACCGTTGGAAGACGCAAGGGCTTACGCACGGAAAGAAGAGGCAAAAAGACTGGCTTCTTTTGGTTGATAGTTTGTGGGACGTTTTAGCAGAGACAAAGAATAAGGCACTGGTTGAGGTATACAAGGGAAGAATAGCACAGTTCATAAAGGAGGCTGTATGGACATCCAATGTGAAGTTGTGCAGATCGGTGAAGAAAAGGTGGCTGACGTTTAGGTATTACAAGCAAAGGCTAAGGGAGTTTGCAAAATGAGATGAGAATTTCCTCATCTCGCAAATGAACTTTACGAGATTTTTGTTACTGCAAGGCGGCTTGTTTCGGATGGTTACTGTCAAACGCTCTCATTTTTTTCGGAAAACGGACTGAAACAAATCAACCGACGCCAACGGCATTAGGGTATAGCAAAAGATATCCCCCTCATGGCATGAACTGCTTTGAGGGGGATATTTAGGTTGTTATCACTCAGCGCGGAACGCCGGGCGAGAGTGGGGATGATTACTTCTTGTTGAGGGCGAGGTCAACCTTTACGGCGCAAGCTACGGAGCAGCCTACCATGGGGTTGTTTCCGATGCCGAGGAAGCCCATCATTTCCACGTGGGCGGGTACAGAAGAAGAACCGGCGAACTGAGCGTCGGAGTGCATACGGCCCATGGTGTCGGTCATGCCGTAAGAGGCGGGACCTGCTGCCATGTTGTCGGGGTGGAGCGTACGGCCCGTGCCGCCGCCCGACGCTACGCTGAAGTACTCCTTGCCGGCGAGGATGCGCTCCTTCTTGTAAGTACCTGCAACGGGGTGCTGGAAGCGGGTGGGGTTCGTAGAGTTACCCGTGATGGATACGTCCACGTCTTCCTTCCACATGATGGCTACGCCTTCGCGAACGTCGTCTGCGCCGTAGCAGTTCACCTTTGCGCGGGGACCGTCGCTGTAAGCGATAGTCTTGACAACCTTCAGCTCGCTTGTGTAGTAGTCGAACTTGGTCTGCACGTAAGTGAAGCCGTTGATGCGGCTGATGATCATTGCGGCGTCCTTGCCAAGGCCGTTGAGGATGCAGCGGAGGGGCTTGTCGGCGGGACGGCTCTGGTTGGCCATCTGCGCGATTTTGATTGCGCCTTCTGCGGCTGCGAAGCTCTCGTGGCCTGCGAGGAACGCGAAGCACTTCGTTTCGGGAGAGAGCAGACGGGCTGCGAGCTTGCCGTGGCCAATGCCCACCTTGCGGTCGTCGGCTACGGAGCCGGGGATGCAGAATGCCTGCAAGCCTTCGCCGATGTACTCGGCTGCCTCAACGGCGTCCTTTGCCTTTTCCTTGAGAGCGATGGCGGTGCCTACCACGTAAGCCCACTTTGCGTTCTCAAAGCAGATCATCTGCGTGCTTTCGCACTCCTGGTAAGGATCGAGTCCGTAAGAATCGCAAATCTGGTTAGCCTCTTCAATATCTTTGATGCCGTGTTTGTTGAGAGCAGCGAGAATCTGCTTGATACGACGGTCCTGGCTTTCAAACTTTACTTCTCTAATCATTTTCGTGTTCCTCCTTAATCTTTACGTGGGTCAATAGATTTAACTGCGCCTTGCTCCTCGGTGGTGCGGCCGTAGCGGCCCGTCACGCTCTTGAGTGCTTCGTTGGCGTCAACGCCCTTCTTGATGGCGTCCATGAACTTGCCCATGTGTACAAATTCGTAACCGATAACTTGGTCGTCCTTGTCGAGGAACATCTTGGTGATGTAGCCTTCGGTAAGCTGGAGGTAGCGAGTGCCTTTGAGCTTTGTGCCGTAGAGAGTGCCGGCCTGGCTGATAAGTCCCTTGCCGAGGTCTTCCAGACCTGCGCCTACTACGAGGCCGCCTTCGGAGAACGCGCTCTGCGTGCGTCCGTAAACAATCTGGAGGAAGAGTTCGCGCATTGCGGTGTTGATGGCGTCGCAAACGAGGTCGGTGTTGAGAGCCTCGAGGATGGTCTTGCCGGGGAGAATTTCGCTGGCCATGGCGGCGGAGTGGGTCATGCCCGAGCAGCCGATGGTTTCAACGAGGCATTCTTCGATTACGCCTTCCTTGACGTTGAGCGTCAGCTTGCAGGCACCCTGCTGGGGAGCGCACCAACCCACACCGTGAGTAAGTCCTGAAATGTCTTTGATTTCCTTTGCTTGTACCCACTTGCCTTCTTCGGGGATGGGAGCAGGACCATGGTTGGGGCCTTTGGCAACGCAACACATGTTTTGAACTTCGTGTGAATATTCCATGCTTGAGTTAGATAAAAAATATAGAATGCTAAAAATCTTGTCTTGTGAGTTTGCAGTGTCCTTCTACGTGCAGCAAAATTACGCCATCTTTTGCGAAAATGCAAAATATACGCCCGTTTTTGCCCTTTTCGCGCCCCTTGCGGCGCACGGGAAAGCCCAACGGCCTGGGACGGTTGCGCCGTCGGGGCCGTTGGGCTTGTTTCGGGGTGAACGGGAGGTGGCTTTCCGCCGCAACGTAGGGCGGGGCTTGTCAGGGCTTCCCGGTGATTTTATTCATGAAGTTTTTGTTGATGCGCTTGATGTCCTTGCCTGTGCGGACGATAAGCGTTTCGGGCATCTTGCGCCACTCGTTGAAGAAGTCTGGCACGAGTTGCATGAGGCTCTTTATAGGGGCTTGCAGGGGGAAGCGGCGGTCGCCCTTTCCGGCGTTGACTACAACGTTGAACGCATGGCGGTGCAGGGCAATGTCGATGGTTCGGCCGGTGAGGAACGGGTCGCCGTCGTAGTGCGCAACGCCCTCTTCGTCGCGGCTGATGCGCAGCCGGCTGGCCTTGAACGTCTTGACGTGGCTGTTTTCGGGCAGCGTGCCGGTGAACAGCTGTATGGCTACTTGCGGGGCTTCGAGGGGGTTGAAGGGTTCCATCACCACCACGTCGAGCAGTCCGTCCTTCATGCTGGCGTAGGGGGCTATGTAGGCGTCGTTGCCGTACTGCGAGGCGTTGGCGCAGGCTATGAGGAAGGCGTGGCACGTTTCCTTGCCGTTCTCGTCTTCGATGGTGTAGGTCTGCGGCTTGTATTGCAGCCCGGAACGCAGCGTGTTTTCCACGTAGGTGAGCGGTCCGCGCTTGCCCGCCTCGGCGAACTTTTCGCTGATGAATGCGTCGAAGCCTACGCCGCAGGTGCAGAAGAAGGGGTTGTCGTTAATGGTGCCGTAGTCGAGCTTGTGCACCACGAAGTCGTTGATTACGTCGATTGCCTTGGCCGGTTGGAGCGGTATGCCGAGGTGGCGCGCCAGTCCGTTGCCCGAACCGCAGGGTATGATGCCGAGCGCCGTGCCGGTCTCCACCAGCGCGCGCCCCACCTCGTTGACCGTGCCGTCGCCGCCCACGGCCACCACGGCGTCGTAGCCTTTGTCTACCGCCCGGCGGGCTATCTCCGTGGCGTGGCCGGCGTATGCGGTAAACTCCACGTCGACGCCGAACTTCTCCTTGTCGGTGCGCTCCATGGCCAGCTGCGCAATGTTTTGCTTGCGTTGCGTGCCGGATATGGGGTTGACTATGTAGAGGATTTTCTTCATCTTGGCTGTGCGGGGCGGTTTGCGGTTGCGCCGCAAGGGTGGGGTATCGGATGCAAAATTAAAAAATGCGTCCATAGTTTGCTTGTCTATGAACGCATTATTTGATTTTGGGCGGTTCCGCACACGTTATCCGACGTGCATGTCGCCCTCGGCGTGGAAGCCTCGCAGGAAGTCGGCAATGTCCATCCGCTTCTTTCCGGCCAGCTGTATGGTAGTGAGCTGCTGGTAGCCGTCGGGCTGCGCCACTTTCAGGTAGGTCTTGCCGTCGGTCACGAGCGTGCCGGGGGCGTGCTCCGCGGGGCAGAGTTCCTTGCGCGTGGCGTAGATTTTCAGCACCTTGCTCTTGTTGCCGTCGTGGAGCGTGGTCCAGGCGGCGGGGTAGGGGGAGAGGCCTCGCACGAAGTTGTAGGTCGCCTCCACGCCCTTTGTCCAGTCTATCTCGCACGTTTCCTTGAATATCTTCGGCGCGGGGCGTAGCGGCTCGTCGGTGGTCAGCTCTTCCTGCGGAATGGGCTTGACGTTTCCGCTGAGGATGTTTTCCACGGTCTCCACCACGAGGTCGGAACCGAGGTGCATCAGTTTGTCGTGCACGTTCTCCACGTTGTCAGTCTCTTCGATGGGCACCGCCACGCGCTGTATGACCTTGCCCGTGTCGATGTCGTGGTCGAGGAAGAAGGTGGTGATGCCCGTCTGCTTGTCGCCGTTGATGATGGCCCAGTTGATGGGGGCCGCGCCGCGGTATTGCGGCAGCAGGGCGGCGTGCAGGTTGAACGTGCCAAGGCGCGGCATTGCCCACACGGCTTCGGGCAGCATGCGGAACGCCACTACGATTTGCAGGTCGGCTTTGAGGCTTTTCAGTTCGTCGAGAAAGGCCGGGTCTTTCAGTTTCGCGGGCTGCAATATGCGGAGCCCCTTTTCGAGGGCGAACTGCTTGACGGCCGACATTGACAGTTCGTTCTGGTGGCGTCCGATGGGCTTGTCGGGCATGGTCACTACGCCCACCACGTTGAAGCCGCCGTCGAGCAGCTTGCGGAGCGGCTCCACGGCAAACTCGGGCGTACCCATATATACTATGCGCAGGTCTTCTTTCTTCATGTGTCTTCTGGTTTGTTATTTCGTGGCTGTGTACATTGTGCTAAGGCCGAAGGTGAACCGCTTGAACTCGACGTCGGCAAAGCCGGCGTTTTGCAGGATGCGCTGCATCTCTTCGCCTTGCGGAAAGGCCTCCATCGTGGCCGGCAGGTAGTTGTAGGCTCTGCCGTCGCGCGAGATGAGTTTGCCCAGTGCGGGCATCACGGCGTGCGAGTAGAGCCAAAACAGCTGCTTCATGGGGAACTTCACCGGCGAGGTGAGTTCGATGATGACGAGCCGTCCGCCCTTGCGCATCACGCGGCACATTTCCCCGAGTCCCCGGTCCAGATCCTCGAAGTTGCGTATGCCGTAGGCCACCATCACGGCGTCGAACGAGTTGTCGGGCAGCGACAGCCGCAGGCAGTCTTCCTTTTGGAATTGTATCGTCTCCTGCAAATGTGCGGCGGCAACCTTTTCGCGCCCCACGTTCATCATGCCCTCCGAAATGTCTACGCCGAGCAGTTTGTCGGGGTGCAGTTCGCGGGCGGCGAGCAGGGCGAAGTCGCCCGTGCCGGTGGCCACGTCGAGGATGGTGCGCGGCTTGGACGGGCGCAGCGACTCGATGGCCGCCTTGCGCCAGCGTTTGTCTATGCCGAGCGACAGCGTGTGGTTCAGCAGGTCGTACGAGTGGGCGATGGAGTTGAACATCCGTTCCACCTGTTTGCCTTTCGTCTCGTTGTCGTTGTAGGGCTTTATGAGTTCTTGCTTGTAAGTCATGTGGGCGTTGCGGTTGTGGCAAGCCGCGGGGGGCTTGCCGCGTGGGGTGGGTGAGGAGTGTCCAATAAAGAATTGCATTCTTGTATATTCTTTGTTGCGATAATGTCCGCAAACTGCGCCCCGACGGGGCAGTTCCCCATAGCCCAGGGCAGAGCCGTCACGAAGTGGCGGCGTCACCCTGGGGCTCCTTGCGAGGGAAGTTGTCGCCTTGAAAAGGCAGCTCTCTTGATACCGGGCATCGCCCGGGTTCGGGGACAAAATGGTTTTTCGGGGCGTTGCCCCTTTCTAAGAGAGCTGCCCTTACAGGGCGCGAACAATATTGAACGGGCGAGTACCCAGGGTGACGTGTCGTCGCTTTGCGCCGACACTCTGCCCTGGGCTATGGAGAGCTGCCCCGTTGGGGCGCGGCTTGTGGGCAATTACCTTTTTGGGGAAATCCAGATGTAATAGATTGCCTACAAACGGTATTTTGAACACTCTTGTGGATAAGGGAGAAAAAAGAAAAGGATGTGAAGACGTGTCACATCCTTTTTTTCTTAAAACGAACTTGAAGTGCGGATTAAGCTTCTGCTTCGGGAGCGGCTTCCTCAGCGGGAGCGGCTTCTGCCTCAGCGGCAGCCTGAGCGGCAGCTTCTGCCTCAGCCTTTGCGGCAGCGGCGGCAGCCTTCTTCTCGGCTACTTTCTCGGCGATCTTCTCGTTCACCTTCTTTTCAGCCTCGAGGCGAGCCTCGGCGGCAGCCTTCTTGTCGGCGGCCTTCTTGTCGGCGATGGCGTTAGCCTTGGCGGCCTTCTCCTGCTTCCAAGCTTCGAACTTGGCCTGAGCTGCGGCCTCGTCGAATGCGCCCTTGCGTACACCGCCGTTGAGGTGCTTCATGAGCATAACGCCCTCGTTCGAGAGGATGTTGCGAACGGTGTCGGTAGGCTGTGCGCCTGTTTCAACCCAGTAGAGGGCTCTTTCAAAATTCAAATCTACTGTGGCGGGATTGGTGTTGGGGTTGTACGTACCAATCTTCTCAGTAAACTTACCATCACGTGGTGCTCTTACATCTGCGATCACGATGCTGTAAAAGGCGTAGCCCTTACGGCCGCGGCGCTGCAAACGGATTTTTGTTGCCATTTGTAATTATAAAATGATTATAGGTTTGAATTATGCCGCCAACTCGTGACGACGCTGCAAAGTTACGTTTTTCCCTTCGTTCGGCAATTGCCCGCGGGCTGTTATTTGAGTTTTTCGATGAAATAGTCGCTTATTGTGCGGAAAAGGTGCTGCCTGGTGTTGCCTCCGTAGATGCTGTGGTTGCGGTTGGTGTACACCTGTTGGCGGAATGCCTTGCCGGCTTGCACGTAGGCCTCGCTCACTTCGGTGAAGTTGCGGAAGTGCACGTTGTCGTCGGCGGTGCCGTGAATGAGGAGCAGGTCGCCGCTGAGGTTTTGCGCGCGCTGAATGGGGTTGACGGCGTAGCCCTCGGCGTTCTCCTTGGGGGCGCGCATGTAGCGTTCGGTGTATACGGTGTCGTAGTACTTCCAGTTGCTCGGGGCCGCCACGGCCACGCCGGCGCGGAACACCTTGCGTCCCTCGCTCATCGACATGAGCGTGTTGAAGCCGCCGAAGCTCCATCCCCAGATGCCGATGCGGTCCTTGTCTACGTAGGGGAGCGAACCCAGGTAGAGGGCTGCCTCCACCTGGTCTTTCGATTCCAGGTCGCCAAGGCGCAGGTAGGTGCATTTCTCGAAGTCGGCGCCGCGCGCTCCCGTTCCCCGTCCGTCCACACAGGCGAAGATGAAGCCCTGCTCGGCCATGTAGCTCTCCCACACGCCGCCGGGGTAGAAGCCCATGTTCCAGGAGTCGTTCACCTCCTGCGAGCCGGGGCCTGAGTACTGGTACATGATGACGGGGTATTTCTTCGAGGCGTCGAAGTCGCGGGGCTTAATCATCCAGCCGTTGAGTTCCACGCCCTCCGACGTGCGGAACGTGAAAAACTCCTTTTTGCCCAGCAGGGGTTCGACGGCCGTTTTCAGTTCGGCGTTGTCGAGCATGGTGCTGATGGTCTTGCCGCTGCCCGCGTCGCAGAGCGTCGTTACGGGCGGCTGCGAGGCCGAGGAGTGAATGTTGAGGTAGTACTTCATGCCGTGGCTGAAGGTGGCGCTGTTCTGGCCCTCTTCGGCCGACAGCTTGCGTTCCTTGCCGCTCTTGTCGGTGCTGTAAACGGCGGTGCGCAGGGGGCTTTCCTTGTGCGAGGAGTAGAAGAAGCGTCCGCTCTTCTCGTCGTAGCCGTAGAAGGCTGCCAGGTCGTAGTTGCCGCTCGTCACCTGCTTTTCCAGTTTTCCGCTGATGTTGTACCAGTACAGGTGCTTGTAGCCCGAGCGGTCTGAGATGTAAGCGAAGTGGTCGCCGTAGAATTTCAGGCTTCCGTAGGCCGTTTCGGGTATGTACTTGCTGTTCTCCTCGTGTACGGCGAGCTTGCACTCCGTGCTGCGCGGGTTGGCCATGTAGATGTCCATTTTGTCCTGGCGGCGGTTGAGCGTCACCACGGCGAGCTTCGACGGGTCGGCGGTGAACTGTATGCGGGGAATGTACGCGTCGGAGTCGATGGGGAGCTTGAGCGTGCGGGTCACGCGGCTCTTAATGTCGAACGTCATCACGCTCACCTCGCTGTTCTTGGCCCCGGCCACGGGATACTTGTAGTTGTACGCGCCCGGGTACTCGTCGTTCTCGGTGCGCTCGGGGTTGCTGCCCTTAAACTCCTGGATGCTGTAGACCGGCACCTTGCTCTCGTCGTAGCGCACCCAGGCCAGCATTTGGCTGTCAGACGAGAATCCGAACGAGCAGTTGGTCGAAAACTCCTCCTCGTTCACCCAGTCGGGCAGGCCGTTGATCACCTCGTTGAACTTTCCGTCCTTCGTCACCTGGCTCTCGGCGTTGCCAAAGAGCAGCTTCACCAGGAAGAGGTTGTTGTCGCGCGCAAAGGCTATGCAGTTGCCGTCGGGCGAGAACACGGGCATCTGCTGCGGCCCGCCGTCCGACAGCGGTTCGTACTTCTTGTTCTGCACATTATATATATAGTACACGGCCGTGTACGAGCGGCGGTAGATGGGCCTGGTCTGCGTGCGCAGCAGGATGCGGCTCTCGTCGGGCGACATGATGTAGCCGTCGATGGTCGCGAGCTTGGCGTCGCCGCGCGCCTCGTCGGCGTTGAATATCACCTCAATCTCCTTTCCCGTCTTGAACGACTTGCGCACAATGCGCTTGCAGTCGTCCGAGAGCTGCGTGTAGCTCTCGCCGTCGTTCATGGGGTTTACGCCGTATATATACTTGGGGTTGTACTTGCCGCCGGTGATGTCCTCCAGGGCGATGCGGGCGGTTGTCTGCGCCGAAAGCCCCGCGGTGTGGAGCGACGCTCCGCCCACCATCAGGCTGGCTACAAACACTAGGAAACGTTTCATTCTTGTTAAATTTGGTCGTTGATGCAACGGCAAAGTTAGTCATTTGCAGCGGATTTGTTTGCAAAACAAGTTTAATTGCCTAATTTTGCTTTGCCTCCGTTCCGGCCCACGCGGCTATTGTGCTCAAAATGAATGATGATTTTGTTTGTTTGAGCAATAACGGATAGGCTGAAAGCCTTAAAGTCCCTAGCCCAGGGCAGAGTGAAGGGGCAAAGCCCCGAACGGCACCCTGGGTATCCATTTAAGCAAGGTTGCCGCCCTGAAAGGGCAAAAGTAGAGGAGTGTCTTTTACTGCTGCCCTTTCAGGGCGCAAACTGAACATTGCATGCTACCCAGGGCGATGCCCTGGGCTAGGGACAGGCAAGGCTTTCAGCCTTTTCGTTGGACACGTTTGAGTGTCCAGCCGCGCGGCGCGGCAAGCGGGGCGACACGTCACACACAATGCAGAAATCCTCCACTTACAGCTATTCCGTAGAGCCGTTCAGCGAAGACTATTGCGGCAACCTTTCCTGGGGCAACCTGGGCAACCTCATCCTGCGCTGCGCCTCGCTCCACGCCGGCGAGCGCGGCTTCGGCTACAGCCAGATGATAGCCCTCCACCACGCGTGGGTGCTTTCGCGCCTCGTCATCGAGATGGACCAAGCTCCCCGCACGGCCGACGCCTTCACCATCGAAACGTGGGTCGACAAGCTCTACCGCCAGTTCACCGACCGCCACTTCAGCGTATGCCGCCCCGACGGCACGCCCTTCGGGCACGCCACAAGCACCTGGGCACTCATCGACACCGGCACGCGCCTCCCGGCCGACCTCGAACGGCTGCCCGACGGCGGTTTCACCTCGTCGCTCATCCCCGACCGCCCGTCGCCCATCGCCCCCATGGGGCGCATCCGCCTCAAGTCACCCCGGCTCGTGGCCACGCACAAGGCCGTCTACTCCGACCTCGACATCAACGGGCACGTCAACTCCATACGCTACCTCGAGATGCTCATCGACCACTTCACGGCCGAGCAGCTGCGGGCCACGCCCATACGCCGCGTCGAGATGGCCTACTGCCTCGAAGCCTACTGCGGCGACACGCTCGACATCTACCACGACCTCGACCCCAAGAACCCCAGCCGCCACCTTTTCGAAATACGCAACGCCGCCGCCGTCGTCGTGCGCGGCAGCGTGCAATTTTGACGGGCGCCCCGCACCCCGCCCCCTGCAAACCCACCAACGAACATACAAACCACAACACCATAAAATGGGAAAAGTACTAATTATCGGAGCCGGCGGCGTAGCCACCGTTGCCGCCCACAAGGTAGCCAAGAACACCGACGTGTTCGACGAGATAATGATTGCAAGCCGCACCAAGAAGAAGTGCGACGACCTGGTCAAGGCCATCGGCCGCAGCGACATCCGCACCGCGCAGGTCGACGCCGACAGCGTGGAGCAGCTCGTGGCCCTGTTCAACGAGTTCAAGCCCGACCTCGTGATGAACCTCGCCTTGCCCTACCAGGACCTCACCATCATGGAGGCCTGCCTGCAGTGCGGCTGCTCCTACCTCGACACCGCCAACTACGAGCCCAAGGACGAGGCCCACTTCGAATACTCTTGGCAGTGGGCCTACAAGGACCGCTTCGAAAAGGCCGGCCTCACGGCCATCCTCGGCTGCGGCTTCGACCCGGGCGTGACGAGCATCTTCACCGCCTACGCCGCCAAGCACCACTTCGACGAGATTCAGTATCTCGACATCGTAGACTGCAACGCCGGCAACCACCACAAGGCGTTCGCCACCAACTTCAACCCCGAAATCAACATCCGCGAAATCACCCAGAAGGGCCTCTACTGGGAAAACGGCAAATGGGTTGAGACCGAGCCGCTCGAAATACACCAGCCCCTCACTTACCCCGGCGTAGGGCCCAAGGAGAGCTACCTCCTGCACCACGAGGAGATTGAGAGCCTCGTCAAGAACTACCCCACCATCAAGCGCGCCCGCTTCTGGATGACCTTCGGGCAGGAATACCTCACCCACCTGCGCGTCATTCAGAACATCGGCATGGACTCCATCAAGCCCATCATGTACCAGGGCATGGAAATCGTCCCCCTGCAGTTCCTCAAAGCCGTGCTGCCCAACCCCCAGGACCTCGGCGAGAACTACGACGGCGAAACGAGCATCGGCTGCCGCATCCGCGGCCTGAGGGACGGCAAGGAGCACACCTACTACGTCTACAACAACTGCTCGCACCAGGCGGCCTACGAAGAGACGGGCATGCAGGGCGTGAGCTACACCACGGGCGTTCCGGCCTGCATCGGCGCGCGCATGTTCATGCTCGGCCTCTGGAAGAAGCCCGGCGTGTGGAACGTCGAGGAGTTCGACCCCGACCCCTTCATGGACGAACTCAACAAGCAGGGCCTCCCCTGGCACGAAATCCACGACGGCGACCTCGAACTCTAAGCCGCCCTCAACCCTTAGTTTACAGAAAGCCATGGGGCAAACACCGCAGTTGGTGTTTGCCCCATGGCTGTTTTTTGGGCGTGCAAGTCCAGCCGCGAAATTGCGGTTTTTCGCAATGCGTTGTTTATCAATGAATTAACTTCGCTCCAACGCCTTATTTTACATAAAAATGGGGCATCAAAACGCCTTATTTTACATATTTCGGGGTGTCCCCAACGCCTTATTTTGCAGAAAACGCCCGCTCCCGTTGCCTTATTTTGCAGGTTTTCGCCTCGGCTTGTTCGCAGCGGAGCGGTTGGGGGCGGCTCTAAATATTCCCGTATCAGTTGTTCGTGTCCCCGTATCAGTTGTTCTTAGCCCCGGGGTAGTTGTTTCTGGCTCGGTATTAGTGATTGAATACTTGCAAGTAGACGATATGCTCCTTGGCAAGTATTCAATCTGCTTCTTGCCAAGTATTCAATGTGTCGCTTGCCAAGTATTTATCAACAAGCCCCGTGGCGCGAACGGCCAGCCCCCCGGCAGCGACGGCCGCCGTACGCCCCCGGTCCGCAATTACGGGCGGCTCGCGGCCAAAAGCCCAGCCCTTTGGTTGCCGACCGGGGCGGAAAAACGTATCTTTGTGGCGTAACCCTTATTTTGTTGTTATGGTTGTAGTTAGCACAAGAGATTTCCGTACCAATCAGACGAAATATCTGAACATGGCGAAATCGGGCGAATATGTCGTCCTGAAATCGCGGGCGGGCAGCTTCCGTATCTCCCCCGAAACCTCTAAGAACGTGGAAGAAACTCCGCGCAACTTGGTTCTGGAACTTAAAAACGCATTGACAGAAGTGAAGGATGCCGTCGACGGCAAGCGAGTCCTTTTGTCAGCCGAAAGCCTTGCCGATGAGTTGTAATATCCAGATATCGGTTTCAGACGACTTTGCGAGAGAGGCAAAACGGCTGGCTAAGAAATATCCGAGTTTCAAGCAAGACTACCTGATGTTTTTGGAAAGCGTCAGGAAAAACCCGTTGCAAGGCGACGAAATAACCAAGAACATCCGTAAAATCCGGAAGGCCATTAAGTCGAAAGGCAAGGGAAAGTCGGGTGGCGCACGTGTCATAACGTTCCATATACTCACGCAAGACCTTGACGGAAAGGTTGTACTTCTTCTCATCTACGATAAGGAGGATGCCTCGTCGGTCAAGGTCGACGTGGTGAAACGTTTGGCACACGATCTGGGGCTTGACGTACAACAAGCTTGACCCCCTCGATGCTTAATGCGTGATGGCAAAAATCCAGCGCAAGACAGTGAGCGAAGTCATAGCCGAACGAGACGAAAATGTCGGAGACTTCCAGAACCGTAGAAAGGGACTTGTCGGCCATGCAGAAGGCCGGCCTCATAAGGCACGAAGGCAAGGACAACGCCGGCGTGTGGGTAGTGCTGGAATGACTCTATCCGTAGCTGCTCCTTGAAGCCTCCCCCCCCCGAATATGGAGTGTTCAAAATGCGCAAATTGTCACTGGATCGCGGCCTGAAAGGTAGGGTGTTCAAAAAGCGAGCAATTTCGGCACAAAATAGGCTGAAAGCCTTTAAGTCCCTAGCCCAGGACCGAGTGAAGGGGCGAAGCCCCGAACGACGCCCTGGGGAACCACATTTGCGTAGTTTCCGCCCTGAAAGGGCAAAAGTAGTCACATGACCTTTTACTGCTGCCCTTTCAGGGCGCAAACCACCCCTATACTTTACCCAGGGCGTTGCCCTGGGCTAGGGACTTAAAGGCTTTCAGCCTTTTTCGCTAGACATCGTCACTACTTTTTTGCACTGAGAACATCCGTATTTTGAACACCCTACCTGCAAGGCCAGCTCTCCATAGCCCAGGGCAGAGTGGCGGCGCGAAGCGGCGACACTCTGCCCTGGGCTTCCCCGCCCCAGGGACGTTGCCGCCCCGTCGGGTAGGGTGTTCAAAACGCGAATATTTGTGGTGCAAAATTTCCACGACAATGTCCCTGGACCGCGCCCCAACGGGGCAGCTCCCCATAGCCCAGGGCAGAGCCGTCACGAAGTGGCGGCGTCACCCTGGGTACTCGCCCGGACACATCCGTTTGCGCCCT
>CAVGTD010000011.1:0-45291 GCA_963632215.1 Clostridiales bacterium | reverse complement strand
CCTGTGCCGGAGTTTTATATCCATGATACAGGCTGTCGTTGCTATTGGGCGGAAAGACCTCGTTATGAGGGAATGTAGACATGCTGAAATCCTTGGTTTACCACAAAGCCACCTTACCGATGCTTCCCATATCCAAACTAGCTTTTATGCTCATTTGCTTAAAGGAGTTTTCTTGATTGACAAAATCTTGGTTACGTCCTTGTCAAAGTATACGGTATATATTGTGTCATTCGAAACGCTGTCTGCTATCGTTGGTGACTCAAACCCAACCAATTCTTGGGGAGACTGTTTAAGCCTCTCCCGTATTTCTATTTCAACGGCTTGCTTTTCCAAATTATAGGCTTGGTCAGCCAATTCAACATTCTCTTTACGATCTGCCTCGCTAAGAGGTTGTTTGCTCATACGAGATTTCCATAAGGCAGTTTCGATGCTGTTGTATAGATTGTTTGAAGCCATACGACAAGAGAAAGCCTGTTGATAACCCATGACGGAATCCACTTTGTCAAAGTGCGGCATTTTCAACCCAGCTTTTTCAACTAACTCATTCGCCTTTTCAACGGGTGTTCTCTTATCGCAACTCGTCATTACGCTTGATAAAGAAAGCGCAATGGCTAATCCGTATATGCTTTGTTTCTTAAACGCCATTTTGTTAATCCCTTATCCGTGTCGGGCGCAACTCTTCTAATCGTTAATGCTTTGAACGCTTCAAAAGTACAATAATCTAAACACCTACACCATTTATATATGCATTAATATAAATTGCCGCAAAACCTGCTTGGTACTACTGTGTCTTCACAAGGATTTGCAAGGCACGTGCCGGCTACCCCACGACGTAGACGGCGCGTTTGCCCAATAGGCGGCGCAGGACGGCGGTGAGTGTCCATGCGAGGGCGAATGCCATGGCGGCGGCAAGGGGGATTTGCAGGTAGAGAGGCGTGCCGATGGCGCGCATCAGCCATACGCTCGGCCCGGTGAGGAAAAAGTGGATCATGTACACGCCAAAGCCGCATGCCGTGAGGCTGGCTAACCATTGCTGCACCCTTTGGCTGCGCACTTTTACGTGCTGGCAGAGGGCGAATATGGGCCAGGTCATCATCACTACGTTGGGCGAGAGGAAATAGTAGAACAGTTCAAGCTGCTCGGACGTGGAATTGGGGTTGAGCGACGTGCGCAGGAAACCCGTGAACGTCACGGCGTAGCCCGCGGCAAACGACAACGCGCCCAGCAGGAGCGTGCGCTTGAGGGGCATTGGGTGGCGGCGCAGGTAGTGGCCAAGGAGGAGGTAGCCGTTGAAACCGGCAAAGTAATAGAGTGCGTAAAACTCGTTCCACGAGCAAGAACCCCAAAGGTAGATGTTGACAAACGCCCGGTAGTAGGGCACGAAGAGAGTCACGCCCCAGGCTAGCAGGAACATGAGCTTTGCCCGTTCGCTCGCCTTTTCCACCCAGGCGGAGAACACGGGCAGGTAGAGGTAGAGTCCGATGAGCAGGTAGATGTACCACATGTGGGCATCGATTTCGCCGAAGTTCAGGAGGCTCTTCGCCGTGTTCAAAGCCGACGTGGTGAACGACTGTTCAAGGATTGGCTCAGTGGCGTAGGGGAAACATACGGAGACCACGCTATTGGGCAGTCCCAGCACGCCCGTCAGCCACGGGAACATGGAGTAAAGCACGCTCCACAGGGCGAACGGCCAGGCCACGCGACTGATGCGCTTGCGGTAGAACGGACCGGCATCGCCCTTGACGGGCAGGAGCAAAGCCCCCGTAATCATCACGAAGAGCGGCACGCAGGGACGGAGCAGACTGCCGTAGACCGTGCCGCACAGTTTCAGTTCGGGCGACGTGACGGAGGGGGTAAACGTAAAGGGGTCGCAACAGTGGCACATCACCACGGCGAACATGGCTACAAAGCGGACTACATCGAGCCAGACTATACGGTTTTGCATGGAAGTGAGGAAAGGGCTTATTGTTCCGCAATCGGCAATTGCGGAAATTGAAGATTATGTAGGTAGCAGAAGAGCGGAAATCCGCGCTGCGCCGCTAATGGCAAAGATAATAAAAGCCGCCGATTTGCTAGTCCGCAGGACGTGCCGAAACACACAAGGGCAGGGGAGAAGTCACGGCGGACGGAAGCGGTCAGAAAAGGGCAACGGGAGGAAAGCCTTTGTATGGTTTCCCTCCCGTTGTTACGGAATGAATACTGTACGTGTTGCGGATTACTGCTCCTTAGCCACGCCGATAACTACGCGGTTGGAGTCGTTGTTGGCGTAGGGCTGCACGGTGTCGCCCTTGTAGCCCGACGTGAGGCGCGATGCGTCTACGCCGTACTTCTCGGTGAGTATCTTCACTACGCGGGCGGCGCGCTTCTCGGAGATGCTGCGGTTGACGGCTGCTGAACCCGTGCCGGCATCGGCGTAGCCCGTCACTTTGGCCTTGGCAGTGGGGTGATCCTTCATCCACTGGGCAAATTCCTTGAGCTTGGCTTCCTCGCTCGTCGTAACGGCAGACGAACCGATGGTGAAGAACACTTCCGTCTTGGTCTCAGCCAACTTCTTCGGAGCTACGGGCGGCTCGGGCTTAGGCTCGGGTTTGGGTTCGGGCTTGGGGGCAGGAGCGGGAGCAGGTGCCGGAGCGGGCGGGGGAGCAGGTACTGCGTGCTCGGGAGCGGCAGACACGCCCTTGCCGCGGCCAAACTTGAAGTTCACGCCGAGCAGAGCCTGAACCTTCCAGTCGCCGTGACCGTTGAGTTTGGAGTTGAAGCGGTCGTGCAGGTTGTTTGCAGTCACTTCGAGGTTGATGCCCACAAGGCGGCTCACCTCAGCGTCGAGCTGCATACCCACGCGGAAGTTGTGTACGAAGCGGTCCTTGTCCCAACGCAGGTTGAGGTTGTTGACCGTAGCGTTTTCGGCAATTCCGTTGAGGTCGTCGTTGTCCCAAGCGTAGCCAAGACCGGCACCGCCAATAAGGTAAGCGTTAAGCACGTGGTGCTTGTTGGGGGCAAAGGCGTTGCAGAGGTTGAACATGAGGTCGATGTTGGAGATGACCGACTTGTACTGGTACGTACGGCCAATGCTCTTAAGTCCGCCCTTTTCGTTGATGCCGCTCACGTGGATGCGTGCGCCCACAGCCGGGGTGAACATACCGCCCACGCTCACTGCGCCGATGGGGGTGACGAGTTTCTTTGCGCTGTAGTCAGTGAAAGTTACTTGACCGCCGCCCTGGATGCCTACAAACACGTAGGGGTAGCCGTCGTTCTTGGTCGCGCCTGTCTGCGCGCTGAGGGTTTGCGTAGCAGCTCCGGCCACGAGCACGGAGGCTAACAACGTTTTCAGGTTTAGCATATTGGGGTTTACTTTACTTATTTTCTTGAAACTCACGGCAAAGGTAGACTTATTTATTAACCAGTGCAAAAAAATCGCCACTTTCTTGTTGTTTGAGCCCTGAGGCATTAATTATATCCTGGCTTTATGCATCGCATTGTCACCGCCACAAAGGTTCATTTTGAAAACCATTGGGGAAGCTGGAGGCAGACTCAAATAACACGCTCGGCCGTTTGACCTGCTGCAGTTATTAAAGTAAAGCTTTAATCAAACCCTTAACAAAAGGATGTTCATAACCTGCCGAACATCAATTGTTTAGCAATACCTATCTGCATCTTCCAATCAAGCCAAACTGTACAGCGGATACCTTTTGTCGCCCTGCTTTTTAAGCCTACCGGAATCGGAGAGGGCTTTTAGAGCCTTTGCGGCACGTGCGCGCTTGTAGCCGGTAAGCCGTTCGAAGGTTTGGCGCGTAAAGAACGGGTCGGACGCAGTTTCTTGGTGCTGTTTCAGCAGCGCGAGGATTTGCTCTTCGGTGAGTTTTGGCTGCGTAGGCGCATTGTTGGGGTTTCGGCGGAACGAGACGGAGCCGAGCCTTTCGAGAAAACACGCCTTTGGGCGAAACGTCACGTCGTGCACGTGCAGTTTGCGGGCTGCCGAACGGTCGTTGAAATCGGTGATTTCCGCGTCGCAGGCCAGTTTCAGGCCGAAAGTGCCAATCTCGGGCAGTTCTACGCGGTAGCCGCTGGCGAGCGACTCGGCGATTGTTTCGGAGAAAGCGTCGAGCATGCCCTTCGTGTCGCTGGGCGTAAAGGTGCAGCGGCGGCTGATGAGCTGGCAGAGTTCCTTGATGCCGACAACGCCCGCCGGGTCGACAGTGGGGTAGTAGGTGGTCTGTTCCTCGCTCGTGAGGGCGGGGCATTCGTTGAGGTTGAATTTTACGATACTCATAAAAAGTTCTGGTTATAAGGGTTAGTGTTGTGCCGTCACGGCACGTGGTGAAAAATATATTCGGGGTCGGTGATAAATACTTGCCAAGAAGCACATTGAATACTTGGCAAGGAGCAGATTGAATACTTGGCAAGAAGCAGATTGAATACTTGCAAGTATTTGTTGACTACTACCGAGCTAAGAACAACTACCCCGGGGGTAAGAACGGGAAGTTGGGATATACGAACAAGCCGAGGGGGCAATGCTCTTACAAAGGTAAGAATATTGCCCCCTCGTTGCAAGCGGGTATTGCGGTAAAAACGCTGTTTTCGGTTTATTTCGGCCTGTTTTCAGCGCGGCAAAGGCTAAGCGCGGCCCGGAAGCCGCTCGAGACGCCTCGTCAGATGGCTATTTGCTCCACGGTCAGTCCGTTGCTCCGCAGATATTCGTCGTAGGAGTAGCGGTCTACAAAGCCCTTTCGGCCGCCAAGGCAGCGCACCTTCATGGGTTTGTCGCCGTAGAAGCGGGCCACCTTTTCGCCCCATCCGCCGTCCACCTGGCCGTCTTCGAGCGTGATGACCGTATGGTGGTCGTCGAGCAGCGAGGCAAGCAGCGGCTCGTCGATGCCCGTGGCATAGCGCGGGTTGACAACGGTTGCGTCCACGCCCTTCGCCTTGTACGCCTCGGCCGCCTTGCAGGCGAGGGCGTAGAAGTTGCCCAGCCCCAGGATGGCCACGCCGCTGCCGCGGTGCGTCACTTCGTAGCGGTTGAGCGGCGAATAGTCCGATGGGGCCTCCACGTCGTTGTCGTACGCGAGGGGAAGGCACGGCACGCGAATGGCCACGGGGTGTTCGGTGTAAGCGAGCGACCAGCGGAGCATGGCTTCGTACTCGCGGCGGCACGTGGGGTGCAGGTAAACAAGGTTAGGGATGTTGCAAAGCAGCGCAATGTCGTAGAAGCCGAGGTGCGTCACGTCGTTCAGTCCGCAGAGCGAGCCGCCCACAACGAGCAGCGTGGCGGGGTTGTCGTTGATGCAGAGGTCCTGCGAAAGCTGGTCGTATGTGCGCTGAACGAACGAACTGTGCACGCCGAACACCGGGCGGCCTCCGCGCTTGGCTATTGCGCTTGCCATGGCCACGGCCGTTTCCTCGGCAATGCCCACGTCGACAAACTGCTTGCCGGCCTGGCGGCGTTTCTCGGGCGTCCAGCCCCAGATGCCCGGCGTGCCGGCCGTGAGAGCCACCAGCGAGGGGTCACGCTGCATTTCGCGGAGCAGAAGATCGGCGGTGAAATCGCCGAAATTCTCCCCGAAGCGGTATTCGGGCTTTGTCTCGCCCGTTTCGATGATGAAGGGAAAGCCCCAGTGGAAACGCTCCTTTTGTTCCTCGGCGAAGCGGTAGCCCTTGCCCTTCGTGGTGTGTATGTGTACCACCACGGGGCGCGTGGTGTCCCTGACTTGGCTGAAAGCGGCTATAAGGGCTTGCACGTCGTTGCCCTCCTCCACGTAGAGGTAGTCCAAGCCCATGGAGCGGAACAGGTTGCAGGGCGCGCTGCCGTGCGTGCGGCGCAGCAGGGCGAGGTTGGCGTAGAGTCCGCCGTGGTTTTCAGCTATCGACATCTCGTTGTCGTTCACCACGATGATGATGCCCGTTTGGAGTTCGCCGGCCATATCGAGGCCCTCAAGAGCCTCGCCGCCGCTGAGCGAACCGTCGCCTATGACGGCGATGACGTTTTCCGTTCCGCCCAGCAAGTCGCGCCCCTTGGCCAGGCCGCAAGCGAGGCTCACCGAAGTGGAGGTGTGGCCGATGACGAAGTGGTCGTGCGCGCTCTCGGACGGTTCGGAGTAGCCCGACACATTGTCGTATTCCGCAGCGTTGAGGAACGCGTCCTTGCGCCCCGTGAGCATTTTGTGGGCGTAGCTTTGGTGGCTCACGTCGAACACGATTTTGTCCTCGGGAGAGTCGAACACGTAGTGCAGGGCCACGGTGGCATCGACCAGACCCAGGTTGGGGCCAATGTGACCGCCGTGGTCAGAGAGTTTTTGGAGCAGGGCGGCGCGCACCTCCGCAGCCAGCGCGTTGAGTTGCGGGGCGGAGAGTTTCTTCACGTCGGCCGGCGACGAAATGTTTTCGATGTACATAAGTCAGAGTGTTGGTTTGTTACGCTGCAAAATTACGCCATAAAAGCCAAGACGGACATACGGAAATTACGGATAGGCTTACCCCGATTACGCCTCGGAGCGGAAACGGGTAGGGCAGAGAGCGAAAAAGGACGGGCAAGGCCATTTGCGGCTTTGCCCGTCCTTTTATTAATAAGGTGCGGCGCAGGGCTTAGAGGTCGTTGGTCACTTCGTTGCCCATCTGCATTACGTAGGTCAGGTTAAGGTCGGCGTCGAACATGATGAGGTCAGCGTCCTTGCCGGCTTCGAGTGTTCCCTTGCGGTCGAGTACGCCCATGATGCGCGCCGGGGTTTCGCTGGCCATGCGGCAAGCGTCGGCCAAGGGGATGCCGGCCTGCTGCACGCAGGTGCGGATGAGGCGGTCCATTGTGGCGATAGAGCCGGCCAGAGCCGAGCGGTCGGCCAATTTGCAAACGCCGTCTTCGAGAATCACACGGGGGTCGAAGGCCGCGTCGCCCTCAGTGGCGGCGCAAGCCAGCGAGTCGGTGATAAGAGCCGTCTTCTCCACGCCCTTAATCTGATAGATCATGCGGAGCATCACGGGGGGTACGTGTATGCCGTCGGCAATCATTTCGACGGTCATGTCCTCTTCGGCGAAGATGCTCTCAACCGTGCCGGGCACCTTGAACTCGCGGTTTTTGTAGACCACGGGCATGGCGTTGTAGAAGTGGGTGGCGTGCGTCATGCCGGCTTTGTGGGCGGCGGCCACGTCGTCATAGGTGGCGCGGGTGTGGGCAATGGCGGGCAGCACGCCGTGGCGGCGGCAAGCCTCGATAAACTCGATTGAGCCGGGCAGTTCGGGAGCCTCGTCCCAACGCTTCAGGCACTTGTACTTGTCGAGCAGCGGCTCGTATTCGGCGGCCACGGGCGGCTTAATCCATTCGGGAATTTGCGCGCCGGCTTGCGCGGGGTTGAAGTACGGGCCTTCGAGGTGCAAACCGAGGATGGGGCTGTCCTTCTCGGCCATGAGCTTGTCGCACGTTTCGCAAGCCGCCTCGATCATGGGGACGGTAGACGAGGAGAGGGTGGGGAAGATGGCGGTTGTGCCGTGCTTCATGTGCGCCTTGACGGCTACGCGGAAAGCCTCCTCGCAGCCTTCCATAAAGTCGCGTCCGCCGCCGCCGTGCACGTGCATTTCGATGCCGCCCGGCACGATGGCGCAGCCCTTGGCGTCGATTATTTCGGCATTCTCAATGTGTAAGTCGCAATTGGTTACGGCCTTGATTTTGTTGCCCTCAACGATCACTGAACCGCCTTCGAGCCAGCCGTCGGGAGTAAGGATGCGGCCATTGGTAAATTGCTTGAGCATGATAGGTGGGTTTAGATTGTACGGCAGGTTTCGCGGGGCGTTTGCCAAGGGGCGGACGCGAGGGGCGAAACCCACATTTGTTTTTTATGCATAGCAAAGGTAAGCAATATTTCTTAACTTTGCGTTCCGTACGTCAAAAAGCGAGCCGGCGGACTTTGGCAGTCCGCAAATTGTAAGCCGAAGCCGCCTTTTGGCGTCACCGAAACACGTTAACCGCTACATGGACTTACCGCAAAATCCCCCCTCAAATACGCCACAGGCCCGAAAGGGCTGGGTGGCACTCACGCCAATGCTCCTGCTGGCCGCGCTGATGGTAGCCTTCGGACTGCTGGCCGGCGACTTCTCAAAGGTTTCGATGGCCGTTGTCTTTCTGTTTACAAGCGTTGCCTCGCTGCTGACTCTTCGGGGGCATAGCCTCGAAGAGCGCGTACGGGTATTCTCGCACGGGGCAGGCAACAGCGAGCTGCTCCTGATGATTTGGATATTCGTGCTTGCCGGGGCGTTCGCCTCGTCGGCCAAGGCGATGGGAGCAGTCACCGCCACCGTCGACCTCACGCTCAGGTTTCTGCCCGGGTCAGCCCTGCTGGCCGGGCTTTTCCTTGCCTCGTGTATTGTTTCGCTCTGTATCGGCACATCGGTAGGCACGATTGTGGCCCTTGTGCCGATGGCCTCCGAACTGTCGGCGCGCACCGGCACGTCGCTGCCCCTCATCGTGGCGGCCGTGGTGGGCGGCTCGTTCTTTGGCGACAACCTGTCGTTTATCTCCGACACCACCGTCGTGGCCACCCGTACGCAGGGCTGCTCCATGCGCGACAAGTTCCGGACGAACTTCCGCATAGTGCTGCCGGCCGCCGTGGCGTGCTTTATTATATATGTGTGCGTAGGCCTTGGCGGACAGCATTCCGCTTATACCCCCGACGCAGCGGTCGACCTGTGGCGCATCGCCCCGTACGCCCTTGTGCTGGTGACGGCCCTACTGGGCGTAAACGTGCTTGTGGTGCTGCTGATGGGCATTGCAGCCACCGGAGTGGTGGGCATGGCCGAGGGCTGCTACGGAATTAACGGCTGGGTAGCCTCCATGGCCGAGGGCATTGGCGGCATGGGCGAACTAATCCTCATATCCATGATGGCCGGCGGACTGCTCGCCGTGGTGCGCAAGGGCGGCGGCATAGCCTTTATAGTCAACGCCCTGACAAGCCGCGTGAAGTCGCGCCGCGGAGCCGAGGTGTGCATCTCGCTCCTCGTGGCGTTCACCAATTGCTGCACGGCCAACAACACGGTGGCCATTCTCTCCGTAGGCGGCATAGCCAAGGACATCAGCGAACGATACGGCGTGGACAAACGGCGGGCGGCCAGTCTGCTCGACATATTCTCGTGCATCGTGCAGGGCATCATCCCCTACGGCGCGCAAATGCTTATGGCGGCCGGACTGGCAACTATAAGCCCCATGGAAATTATCCCCAACTTGTACTACCCCATGCTGCTCATTGTGGCCGCCGCCGTGAGCATTGCACTGACTAAATCAGCAAACAACAACGATGGCAAAAAGGAGAACCAATAAGCCCCGGCGGCAGCGCAAGAGCCACTACTGGTTCTTGCTGCGCTTCATGCTCTTCGTGGTGATTGTCGTGGCCATAGCCTACGGCGTGCGCCGCTGCGGAACGGGCGGTACGGAGGGCGACGCCGCAATGCGCAAGGACAGCTTGCCCCACCTGAACGACCTCGTGAAGAATACCCTCTCAGACAACGACGCGACGGCGGGAATGGACTCAACCGTGGCGAAATTCATACGCCGCTGGGAACTGAAAGGCCTGCAGATAGCCGTTTCGCGCAACGACTCGCTCATCTACGCCAAGGGCTACGGATGGGCCGACAAGGAGACGGGCGAGGCAATGTCCCCGGCGCACGTGATGCGCGTCGCCTCGGTGTCGAAACTCATCACCGCCGCCGGCATCATGCGCTTGCAGGAGATGGGGAAGGTAAGGCTCACGGACCGTGTGTTCGGTGAACAAGGCATTCTGAACGACACGGCTTATACGAACGTCATCACCGACAAGCGATACTTCGACATCACCGTGGAGGACCTGCTGCGCCACCGCGCGGGCTTCACGAACGGCGCGGGCGATCCGCTATTCTCCACCCGTTACATCATGATGCAAAACCGCCTCGCGTCGCCCCCGGACCACCGCACGCTGCTCCGCATCGCCCTGCGCCGCCGTCTGGGCTACGAACCCGGAGGCGAGGCACGCCGCTACTGCAACATTGGCTACGTGCTGCTGTCGATGATCATAGAGAAACTAAGCGGCGAACCGTACGAGGAATTTATGCAGCACGAGGTACTCAGGCCTGCGGGCTGCTTCGGTTTCACGATAGCCGGCAACTACGAGGCCGACCGCCATCCCGGCGAAGTGAAGTACTATATGCACAAGGAGGCGCAGCCCATCGAGGAATTCAACAACAGCGGCCGCATGGTCGTGAAGTGCTATGGCGAAAACAACATCCCCGAACTGACGGGCGCAGGGGCGTGGTGCGCCTCGGCAACGGAACTCTGCCACTTCGTGTCGGCCATCGACGGCGACACACACTATCCCGACGTGCTGAGCAAAGAATCGGTAGAGGCCATGACGGAGGAAATGCCGGGCCACGCCTTCTCGCTCGGTTGGAACTTCACCACTGAGCGTTCGTGGACTCGCACCGGCACACTTTCAGGCACGAGCGCATTTGCAGCCTACTATCCGCAAGAACGCCAATGCTGGGTAGTTCTCTCGAACACGAGCATCTGGAAAGGCCAGGGCTTCGCGCAAGAAGCCTCGCAACTCATCGAAAAACTCCGCGACAAGTACAGCCCCGCAATGAAGCCGCTCGGCCTGGACTTCCCGAAGCGCAAATGACGGGCAAGACAGCGCAAGCTAATCCGCAAGGAAACCTGCCGCACAGCAAAAAGTTTCCGAAAAGGCGGATAAATTGTGACATTCCCACCCGGTTTCAGAAACGCCTAAGTTCTTTCACGGAAATTAAATAAAGGAATTTCTTCCCTATAAAATTGGAAGTATTAATTTTGCCCTTGCAAAAACAAAGAGAACACGAGCGAAAAGGCACTGCGGCGCAACAGCCAGCAAACAGAAGCGAAGCGCATTGAACCGCAAGCGGCCAACTCGTTAGAAAGCCATTATACACAATAATACATTATGAGTGAAAGCAGCGTAGAACACGGAAAGATTTCGCAGATTATCGGTGCGGTGATCGATGTGAAGTTCAACGTGCAAGGAAAAAACTCAGAAGAGGTTTTGCCACGTATTCACGAAGCCCTCGAAGTGACACACCCCGACGGGCGCACCATCGTCATTGAAGTGCAGCAGCACATCGGCGAAGACACCGTGCGCACCGTGGCCATGGACAACACCGACGGACTGAGCCGCGGACTGGAAGTGAAACGTACCGGCGCACCTATCTCGATGCCCGTGGGCAACCAGATTAAGGGCCGCATGATGAACGTGACGGGCGACTCTATCGACGGTCTGAAAACCCTCGACCGCTCGACTGGGGCTTACCCCATTCACCGCGAACCGCCTAAGTTCGAGGATTTGAAGACGAGCAGCGAAGTGCTCTACACGGGCATCAAGGTGATCGACTTGCTCGAACCCTACGCCAAGGGCGGCAAAATCGGCCTGTTCGGCGGTGCCGGCGTGGGCAAGACGGTGCTTATTATGGAACTCATCAACAACATCGCCAAGGGGCACGACGGTTTCTCGGTTTTCGCCGGTGTGGGCGAGCGTACCCGTGAGGGCAACGACCTGCTGCGCGAAATGATTGAGAGCGGCGTAGTTCGCTACGGCAAGGAGTTTACCGAAGCTATGGAACGCGGCGAGTGGGACTTGTCGAAGGTGGACTACAGCGAAGTGGAAAAGAGCCAGGCCACGCTTGTCTACGGACAGATGAACGAGCCTCCCGGCGCACGTTCCTCGGTGGCTCTCTCCGGTCTTTCCATCGCCGAGAGCTTCCGCGACGCCGGAGCTAAGGACGGCAAAACGTCGGACATCCTTTTCTTCATCGACAACATATTCCGTTTCACCCAGGCCGGCTCTGAGGTGTCAGCCCTTTTGGGACGTATGCCCTCGGCCGTAGGTTACCAACCCACGCTGGCCAGCGAAATGGGTGCCATGCAGGAACGCATCACCTCGACGAAGAACGGCTCCATTACGTCAATTCAGGCAGTGTATGTGCCGGCCGACGACTTGACCGACCCTGCACCTGCTACCACCTTCACCCACCTCGATGCCACCACGGTGCTTAGCCGTAAGATTACGGAGCTTGGCATCTACCCGGCCGTTGACCCGCTCGACTCCACGTCGCGCATCCTCGACCCGAACATTATTGGCGAGGACCACTACAACTGCGCGCAGAGGGTGAAGCAGATTCTTCAGAAATACAAGGAACTTCAGGACATCATCGCTATCCTCGGTATGGACGAACTCTCCGACGAGGACAAGCTCACCGTAAACCGCGCACGCCGCGTGCAGCGTTTCCTCAGCCAGCCGTTTACCGTGGCCGAGAAGTTTACGGGCGTTCCCGGCGTGATGGTGCCAATCGAAGAGGTTATCCGCGGTTTCAACATGATTCTCGACGGCAAGGTGGACGACCTGCCCGAACAGGCATTCTTGAACGTGGGTACTATCGACGATGCCATTGCAAAGGGCAAGAAGTTGATGGCGCAAGCTTAATTCCGCCTCCCCAGCGGGAGCGGACAATCCCTTAGCTTTTAGAATATGGAAATAACCATTGTTTCGCCCGAAAGGACATTGTTCAAAGGCAGTGCCGACGGCGTGAAGCTGCCCGGCGAGATGGGGCGTTTCGAAGTGCTGAAAGGCCACGCCCCCCTAATATCGACCCTGACGAAAGGAACGGTTGAATGCGTGGGCGACACGCCCTACGAAGTCACAATTAGCGGTGGCTTCGCCGAAGTTGCCGGCGACACGGTGTCCGTGTGCGTTGAAATCTGAAAAGGGTAAAGTCAGGCGCGGGTGCAGTGAGTGGAACAAGATGTTCCTTCGTCCGGACAAAAGCGACAGAACGGCAAACGCCGTGGCGCAAGCCGTTCGCAGCTTCTCTCCCCGAAAGAACTTTCCCCTATATCCTACACCTTAACCTTGTTACCTTACCATGAACGACATTGAGAGGCACATCCGCCACTCCATGATACTCAAAGCAGCGGCGTTCTGCATAGCAAGCGTTCTGATATACGCTGCCGACTGTGTGCTGATAGGAAAACCTGCCGCCGCAAGGCAAGGCGTCTATATGGCGATTGTCTCGGTGGTCTACCTCCTGCTAAGCGCGGCGGGCTATGCGCTCTACCGCATGGTGATGAAAAAGGGCGGCAAAAAGGCCATCGGGTTTTATATGCTCGGGAAGGTTCTCCGCCTGTTTGTCACCATTGCCATACTGATGCTCTACGCCTTGGCCGACTGCCGCAACCTTCTGGCGTTCGCCATGAGCGTTATGGCTCTGTACCTGGTGAGCATGGTTACGTCTATCATCTTCTACGTGAAGGTGGAGCAAGGAATAAGTAAAAAGCAATGAAAACACTCTGTATGAAACATTTAAGCCGTTTGTTCTTTGTGATGCTTTGCGCCTTCTCGCTCGTTACGGGCAAGGCGGCTGCGGCAGAACAGAAAGAGGCTACCGTCGACGTGAAAGAGATAGTGCTCGGACACATGGGCGACGCCTATGAATGGCATATCACCACCTGGAACGGACACCACGTGTCCATCCCCCTGCCGGTTATTGTAAGGGCGGAGAACGGCTCGTGGCACGTGTTCAGTTCGTCGCGCTTCCACGAAAGCACGGACGGCACGTACGAGGGCTTCTACCTCAACGAGGAGCAGAACGGCAAAATTTACGAACATCTGTCCAACGGGCAAGACGTTAGGCCGCTCGACCTCAGCATAACCAAGGACGTGGTGCAGATTTGGATTGTGGTAATCCTCATGGCCGTCATCTTCATCGGTTCAGCCCGCTGGTACAAGGGACGCAAGCCGGGCGACAAAGCCCCCAGCGGTTTTGTGGGACTGGTTGAGATGTTCGTCATGTCTATCCACGACGACCTTATCCGTCCTTCCGTAGGCGAGAAGCACTACAAAAAATACGCTCCTTTCCTGCTCACGGCGTTCTTCTTCATTTTCATCACGAACCTTCTCGGGCTGCTGCCGATATTTCCCGGCGGCGCAAACATCACGGGCAACATCAACGTGACGTTCATCCTCGCCATGTGCACGCTGCTGCTTGTCAACCTTTTCGGAAACAAGGAGTACTGGAAGGAAATCCTCTGGCCGCCCGTGCCCACGTGGCTGAAATGCCCCGTACCGATGATGCCCGTCATTGAATTTTTCGGCATCTTCACGAAGCCCTTTGCCCTTATGGTCCGTTTGTTCGCCAACATGATGGGCGGACACGCAATCATCCTCTCGCTCACTTGCGTAATCTTCATCACGTGCCAGCTCGGGGCGGTAATCGGTACGCCGCTGACCATCGTGAGCTTCATCATGATGATTTTCATGAACTGCCTCGAACTCCTCGTGGCGTTTATCCAAGCTTATGTGTTCACCATGCTGAGCGCAGTGTTCATCGGTCTGGCCCATCCCGAAAGCCACGAAGGATAAGCCCAGAGCCGCACGAAAAAGAAACAACAGAAAAGAAACTTAATAGTAACCCGTTAAATCAAAATCATTATGTCAATCTTACTCGCATTGTTAGAAGCTGCAGGTATTGCAAAGTTAGGCGCAGGCGTTGGTGCAGGTATCGCTGCCGTGGGCGCAGGTGTCGGCATCGGCCGCATCGGTAGTTCTGCCATGGAAGCAATCGCGCGTCAGCCCGAGTCGACCGGTGACATCCGTACCAACATGATCATCATCGCGGCTCTGGTCGAGGGTGTGGCCCTCTTCGCAGTGATTGTTTGCTTGCTTTGTCTTTTCCTTTAAAAATAAGCAGCCGGCTTAACAGCCCGCGCCCAAGAGCCGATGCCCCACGGGGCGTGCGCCGGCTACGGGCTGTTAAGCTTGCCGCTTGCGAACTTCAAAACTCATTTATATGCAGTCAATCAATCTGCCGTCCATTCTGACGCCCGATTTCGGGCTTCTGTTCTGGATGCTCTTGTCTTTCCTCATCGTCTTCATCCTCGTGGCCAAGTTTGGCTTCCCGGTAATCACGAAGATGGTCGAGGACAGAAAGAATTACATAGATGAATCCCTGCAAAAGGCGCACGAAGCCAACGAACGCCTTGCCGGCATTCAGGAGGAGAGCGAACGTCTGCTCAATGAGGCACGTGCGCGTCAGGCCGAGATACTGAATCAGGCCAAGGCCACCGGCGAGAGCATTGTCCGCGAAGCGCGCGAAAAGGCGCAAACCGAGGGGGCGAAACTCTTGCAGGACGCCAAGGCGCAAATAGAAACGGAGAAAGAGAACGCCCTGCGCGACATACGCGGGGTGGTGGCTGACCTTTCCGTCGAGATAGCCGAAAAGGTTATCCGCCAAAAGCTTTCGCAAGACACCGAACAGCAGAAGCTCATCGAGAATATGCTCAACGAGGTGTGCAAAGCCTGAGAGTGAAAATCGCAAACAGTAAGATTTATGGATTCAGGTATCATTTCCATGCGTTACGCCAAGGCCTTGCTGCTTTATGCGCAGGAGAACAACGAAGAAGAAGCGGTTTACGGTGAAACGTCCAAGCTCGCCGCGTCGTTCCTCGAAGTTCCCGGTTTGCAAAAGGCACTCCTTCACCCCCTGCTTACGGATGCGCAAAAGGCGAAACTGCTACTCACCGCCGCGTGCGGCGAAGCAAAGCCCTCGAAGACGCTTGATCGGTTCGTAACGCTCATCGTCAGGAAAGGACGCGCCGAAGCGATGCTCTACGTGGCTCACTCCTACGGCACGCTCTACCGCGAGAAGCACAATGTCATTCAGGCGAAACTCGTTGTACCGACAAAGGTGGACGAGGGCGTGGTGAAGAAACTGCGGGCTTTCGTCGAAGAGCGTTCACATTGCGCAATCGACTTTCAGGTAAAGGAGGACGCTGCCATTGAGGGCGGATTCGTTTTGAACTACGACACGTACCAGCTCGATGCCAGCGTGCGCACCCAACTCGCCAAGATACGGCGCAGCCTCTAAGGCGTAACACACAAACATAACCATAAAGAGAAAAACATGTCCAACAATATAAAGCCAAGTGAAGTAAGCGAAGTGCTTTTGCGCGAGCTTCACGACATAGACACCGACATCAAGTTTGAAGAGGTAGGCACGGTGCTTTCCATAGGCGACGGCGTAGCTCACATCTACGGTCTGACAAACGTCACCGAGAACGAACTTATCGAGTTTGAGAACGGCGTAATCGGCGTGGCAATGAACCTCGAAGAGGACAACGTGGGCGCGGTGCTCCTTGGCTCTTCCGAGGGAATCAAAGAGGGTCAGAGCGTGAAACGTACCGGCAAGGTTGCGTCCATTGAGGTCAGCAACGAGATGCTTGGACGTGTAATCAATCCGCTTGGCGAACCCATTGACGGCGGAGCGGCTATCGGCGGAAAGAAATACCTCATGCCCCTCGACCGCAAAGCTCCGGGCGTAATTTACCGCCAGCCCGTGACGCAGTCGCTGCAGACGGGCTTGAAGAGCGTCGACTCCATGATCCCCATTGGCCGCGGACAGCGTGAGCTTATCATCGGCGACCGCCAGACGGGCAAGACGGCAATCGCCATCGACACCATCATCAACCAAAAAGGGAACTACGAGGCCGGCGACCCTGTATACTGCATCTACGTGGCCATCGGCCAGAAGGCTTCAACGGTTGCCAACATCGTAAACACCTTGAAACAGGCCGGCGCAATGGACTACACCATCATCGTGAGCGCAACCGCCGGCGATCCTGCGGCCTTGCAGTACTACGCTCCCTTTGCCGGAGCCGCCATCGGCGAATACTTCCGCGACCGCGGCATGCACGCGCTTGTTGTCTACGACGACCTTTCCAAGCAGGCCGTGGCCTATCGCGAGATTTCGCTTATCCTTCGCCGTCCGTCGGGCCGTGAGGCTTACCCTGGCGACGTGTTCTATCTCCACTCGCGCTTGCTCGAACGTGCCGCCAAGATTAACAACCAACAGGAGGTGGCCGAAAAGATGAACGACCTGCCCGAATGCCTCAAAGGCGAAGTGAAGGGCGGCGGTTCGCTCACTGCGCTCCCCATTATCGAGACGCAAGCCGGCGACGTTTCGGCCTACATTCCTACCAACGTCATCTCAATCACCGACGGTCAGATTTATCTCGACTCAAACTTGTTCAATCAGGGTTTCCGCCCCGCCATCGACGTGGGTATCTCCGTGAGCCGTGTGGGCGGCGCAGCCCAAATTAAGAGCATGAAGAAGGTGGCTGGTACGTTGAAGATCGACCAGGCTCAATACCGCGAGCTTGAATCGTTCGCCAAGTTCTCATCCGACATGGATGCCGTGACGGCAATGACCATCGACCGCGGACGCAAGAACAACCAGCTCCTCATTCAGGCTCAGTACAGCCCCATGCCCGTGGCCGAGCAGGTGGCCATCCTCTATTGCGGCACGCACGGCTTGCTCAAAGACGTGGCACTCGACAAGGTTCGCGACTTTCAGGACACGTTCCTCCAAGTAATCCGCGGTCAGTATGCCGACAGCGTGCTTGCCGAACTGGCAGCCGGCAAACTCACCGACGACGTTTGCAAAAACATAGAGAAGGTTGCGGCCGACGTGGCTGGACAATATAAAGCATAAGCGATATGGCATCACTGAAAGAAGTAAAAACACGAATAGCATCCGTAAACAGCACGCGCAAGATAACGAGTGCTATGAAGATGGTGGCTTCTTCAAAACTGCACCGCGCGCAGCAGGCCATAGAGAGCATGCGCCCCTACGAGAAACAACTGGGCAACATCATGTCGACCTTTGTGGCAAACATGGAGGGCGAACTCGACACTCCCTACGCCGGGGAGCGTGCGGTGAAGCGTGTTGCCATTGTTTTCTACACGTCCAACTCTTCGCTCTGCGGCGCATACAACGGCAACGTCATCAAGGCGTTCCTCAAAAAGGCCGAGCAGTACAAGAAAGCCGGTGTCGAGGTGGCGTACGTATGCCCCTTCGGGCGCAAAGCCTACGAGGCGGCGCAAAAGGCGGGCTTCAACATCAAGGAAGACCTCAGCCCCTTGCTCGACCATCCCTCGTACGAGCGCACGGCGCAAGTGGCCTCGCAGCTAATGTCGCTCTACACCAAGGGCGAGGTAGACGAGGTGGTGATGCTCTACCACCATTTCAAAAGTGCCGGTACGCAGGTGCTGACGGAGGAAACGTTCCTGCCCATCAAACTCTCCGCAGAGAGCGACGGCAAGGCTGACGCGCCCGAGGCCAACTACGACTTCATCGTCGAACCCTCAGCCGAAGAGGTGGTGAAACGCCTTATTCCAAAGTCGCTCCACCTGAAACTCTTCACCGCCCTGCTCGACAGTCTTGCCAGCGAACACGCCGCCCGCGTGGTAGCCATGCAGGTGGCAACCGACAACGCCGACGAACTTCTGCGCGAGCTTAACCTCACGTACAACAAGACGCGTCAGCAAGCCATCACCACCGAACTGCTCGACATTGCCGGAGGCAGTCAGCAGTAAGGCGGACACGGCTCAACCATACACACAGAAAAATGCATTTGCCCACGTGCCAAACGTGCGGCAAATGCATTTTTTTCGCTCCTATTGGGTAGTGGGCAATTCCGGGTCAGTCGGGCAGCAAATACATTGCGCCGTGTTTTTTCCCGCAAAAGTATTCAGCCCCGCGTTCCAAGGCTTGTGTTAGAAAAGCCTTGGCCCGGCCGACTGCTTCCGTCATCGGGTATCCTTTTGCCAAGTGGGCGGCGATGGCGGACGACAACACGCAGCCTGTGCCGTGGGTGTTGTTTGTCTCGATGCGCTCCGCCTGTTCGTAGACCGTCGTCTTTCCTTCGCAGCAAAGTATGTCCACGGGCTTGCCCTCCAAATGTCCGCCTTTCAGCAGCACGTTCGTGTGCAATTCCCCAGCCAGTTCGCTCGCAAACCGCTCGCGCAGTTGACCGCCGTTGGGTAGGAGGCACTCAGCCTCGGGCCGGTTGGGCGTGAAGAGCGTGGCGAGCGGAATGAGTTTGCGCCTGATATAAGCTATCGCCTCTTCGTCCACAAGCCTAAGCCCCGACGATGAAACGAGCACGGGGTCGTAAACCACAAACTCGGGACCGCGTTCGTTCAGTGCTTTCACAATCGCCTCGGCCACAGCGGCGTTCGGCACAATGCCAATTTTCACCGCCCTGGGCGGCAAGTCGCTCATGGCGGCTACTATCTGGTCGTAAACAAGTTCGGCATCGACCGCCTCGGAGCGGTAAACCCGGCAGGAGTTTTGCACCGTGAGGCACGTAGGCACGGCCTGGCCGTAGCAGCCAAGCATCGTAAACGTTTTCAAGTCGGCCTGAATGCCGGCTCCCCCCGACGGGTCGGAACCGGCTATTGTCATGCATACATTATACTCTTTCACAAGGACAAAATTGCACAAAAAGAAGTACTTTTGCAACACATAAAACAAAGAAAAAGAACACGATGATACAATCAATGACGGGCTTTGGCAAGTCTGACGCGAACTTCAACGGAAAGAAGATACACGTAGAAATAAAATCCCTCAACAGCAAGAATTTCGACCTCACAATGCGCATCGCCCCGCTCTACCGCGAACGCGAGATGGAGGTGCGCCAGTATCTTGCCGCCCAACTCGAGCGCGGCAAGGTGGAATTTACGCTGTGGGTCGAAAAGGACGAAACCTCTGCCGCCGGAACTGTCAACCCCCAGGTGGTGCAGAGCTACGTGGCCCAGATAGCCGCCATCTGCAAGGCGCAGGGACTGCCCGAGCCGCAGAACGTTTGGGAACTTGTTTTGCGCCTTCCCGAGAGCGTGCAGGTAAACGCCACCGAGGAACTCACCGACGAGGAGTGGGACGCGGCTTTCGGCTGCATCAAGGAGGCTACCGCCCGTCTCGCAGACTTTCGCAAGCAGGAGGGCGAGGCTCTCTGTCGCAAGTTCACCGAAAAGGTGGACAACATTGAGCGTTACCTTCACGACATCGAGCCGTTCGAAACGAGCCGCGTGGAGAAAATACGCCAACGCCTCTTCGACCGCCTTTCCGAACTCAAAGGCGTTGACTACGACAAGAACCGCCTCGAGCAGGAACTCATCTACTACATCGAAAAACTCGACATCAGCGAGGAGAAGCAACGCCTCTCGAACCACCTCAGCTACTTCCGCGAAACAATGGCCAACGGTCACGGCCAAGGCAAGAAGTTGGGCTTCATCGCACAAGAGATGGGGCGCGAAATCAATACCACCGGCTCGAAAAGCAACCAGGCAGAGATGCAAAACATCGTGGTGAAAATGAAAGACGAACTCGAACAAATCAAAGAGCAAGTGCTCAACGTGCTTTAACCACCAACCCAACTCTTCATTCCTCCTACACGCAGAAACCTACAAGCCATGTCGAAAGTTGTCATCTTCTCCGCGCCCAGCGGAAGCGGCAAGAGCACCATCATCAACCACCTCATGTCGCAACAGCTCAACCTCCACTTTTCCGTATCAGCCACCAGCCGTGCGCCGCGAGGCGAGGAGCGGGATGGGGTAGAGTACTTCTTCCTCACGCCCGACGAGTTTCGCCGCCGCATTGAGGCAGGCGAATTTCTTGAATATGAGGAGGTTTACAAGGATCGCTTCTACGGAACGTTGAAGTCACAGGTCGACGCACAACTCGCCAAAGGCGAAAACGTGGTGTGCGACGTTGACGTGCTTGGGGCGCAGAATATCAAGAAAAGCTACGGCAACCGCGCCTTGAGCGTGTTCATCCAGCCCCCCTCGATAGCCGAACTGCGCAAGCGGCTCGAAGGTCGCGGCACCGATGCGCCCGAGGTCATCAACGACCGCATAGCCCGGGCCGAATTTGAGCTTACTTTTGCCGAAAAGTCCGACGTGGTGATTATCAACGACAATCTTTCCGAAGCCCAGGCCGAGGCTCTCCGCGTCATCAGCCAGTTCCTCGCAGCAGCCGATGAGTGACAGTCGCCACATAGCCCTTTTCGGCGGCTCGTTCAACCCTCTTCACAACGGTCACCTGTCGCTTGCGCGCCACGTTCTGCGCCATTGCCCCGTCGACGAGGTGTGGATCATGGTCTCTCCCCAAAACCCTTTGAAAGAGCAAGCCGGACTGTTGCCCGAGTCTGTGCGCTACAGCCTCGCCGCAAAGGCCTTGGAGGACGAAAGCGGCATCCGGGCCAGCGACTTTGAGTTCTCCTTGCCGCGCCCGTCGTACACGTGGCGCACACTGCGGGCCTTGGAGCAAAAAAATCCCGGTTGCCGTTTCTCGCTCCTCATTGGAGCAGACAATTGGCACGTTTTCCCCCGTTGGGCGCATAGCGAGGAAATTCTCAGGAACCATTCGCTTTTTGTCTACCCACGCCCGGGCTATCCCATGTCCGCCGACGCACTTCCCCCAAACGTCCACCTTGTCAACGCCCCCCAGTTTCCGTTCAGCTCCACCGACGTGCGAAACCGTGTAAGGCAGGGGATGGACATCAGTGCGATGGTGCCCCGCTGCATCGTCGACGACGTAAAAAGACTCTACACCCTCTAACACGATACACCCATGAAAGCCAAGAGGCATCTTCTACTTTCTGCCCTTTTCCTCGGCCTTGCCCTCACGGCAAGCGCACAGGACGCAAGCACCCACCCCGACCACTACTTCCTCACCGAAAGCCAGGTGGCCAACAGCCGTCAGTTGTTGCCGCCGCCCCCTCTGCCCGGCAGCGCGCAGTTCAAGTACGACGAGGCGCAGTACCAATGGGGAAAAATGCAACGGCAGACTGCCCGCGGCAAACAGGCCATTGAAGACGCCAACCTTAGCGGCAGCGGCGTATCGCGGGCATTCTCCGAGGCCTTCGGCGTTACCATCTCCAAGGAGCAGACACCTGAGATCTACAAGCTCCTCATGCGCTTGAAGCACGATGCCGGCGACCTCTCCGTACGCGTTGCAAAAAAATACTACATGCGTATGCGCCCGTTCATCCTTTACGGCGAACACTGCGCCACGCCCGAAGAAGAGGACAACCTGCGCAAGAACGGTTCCTACCCGTCGGGCCACACGTGCACGGGGTGGTCTATCGCCCTTGTGCTGGCCGAAATCAATCCCGACCGCCAGGACCAGATTCTGCAACGGGGCTACGAGTTCGGCCAAAGCCGTGTCATCATCGGCGTACATTGGCAGAGCGACGTAGATGCCGGTCGCGTTGTGGCCAGCACCCTCGTGGCGCGACTGCACGCCCTCAAGGACTTCACAGACCAATTGGATAAGGCTAAAAAAGAGTTCACGAAGCTCCATAAAGCCGGAAAGGTAAAAGCCGCCGGGGAGTAATCGCCTGCAACTCAAACACTGCAACACATAGACTGCGCAAGCCGGTCAGCTGCCCATACTGCAGCTGACCGGCTTGCGGCGTTTAAGGCGGCGCATCCGTAATATTGGTAACTCTATCCGTAAGTCGTGCAATAAGGCAAGAAAGAGCGTTCCTTAACTTTGCACCAAACAAAACACCTAAAAACCAACCATTAACCAACACTGAACTGATGAAACACACAATCCTTTGCGCAGCGTTTTCGCTGCTTTCGCTCAGTTTATCTGCGCAGGAACGCTCCACGGTCTATTTCACAAAAAGCATTACCCCGGAGGCACTCCTAAGCATCTACAAAACGCTTGGCGTAAAAGCCACTGGACGCGTAGCCCTCAAAATCTCCACTGGCGAGAGCGAGCGCACCGGCTATCTCCGTCCCTCGTTTATCGAACCGCTCGTCAAGGAGACGAACGCCACCATTGTAGAATGCAACACGGCCTACGGGGGCAGTCGCTCCACCACCGCCAGCCACCGACGAGCCATTGCCGAACGGGGGTTCGACAAGATAGCCGCCGTCGACATCATGGACGAGGACGACACTCTACACATCCCTACGCAGGACACTAAGCACATCGCCTACGACATTGTGGGAAGCCACCTCGCCAACTACGACTTCATGATCAACCTCGCACACTTTAAAGGACACGCCATGGGTGGTTTCGGCGGCGTGCTGAAAAACGCTTCAATCGGCGTGGCGTCCAGCAGCGGCAAGAGTTATATCCACACCGCAGGACGTTCTACCACGAGCATTTGGGGCGGCGAGCAAGACCCTTTCCTCGAATCTATGGCAGCTGCCGCCCAGGCCGTGCACAACTACTTCGGGGGACGGGTACTCTACATCAACGTGATGAACAACCTCTCCGTCGACTGCGACTGCAACGCCAACCCCGACCGACCCGAGATGCGTGACGTGGGCATACTCGCCTCGACTGACCCCATCGCGCTTGACCGCGCTTGCCTCGACCTCGTATTCACCCACGACAACACGTCGGGCGACACCTCCGTACCCCTGCAAGAGCGCATCAACTCGCGCCACGGCACGTGGACGGTGGAATACGGCGAGCAGATAGGGCTTGGCACGCAAGCCTACACGCTCATCGACCTCGACAATACGGCGGGCATCGGCAACAACGTCTATGGCAAAGGAACTGCCGTCTACAACGCCTACGACCTCAACGGAAAGCGCGTACTCTCCATGGCGAGTTCGCTCGACAGCCTGGCAGCTGGTGACTACATCATCAACGGAAAGAAACAAACTATCGCCCACTAACTATGGAACACCTTACATTGGCACTCATTGCTGCCGCATTGTTCATTCCCTTCGGGACAAAAGCGCAGACAAGCGCCGACAGCGTGCGGCTTGGCGAAGCCGTGGTAACCGGCTCCCGCACGGCAACCGACCCGCGACATTTGCCGCAAACTGTAAGCGTGATAAACCGCTCTGAACTTACGCAGGACAACCGCCAGAGCCTCTTGCCCACATTGGCTGAACAAGTGCCGGGACTAATGACCACAAGCCGCGGCATGATGGGCTACGGTGTGTCGGGAGGAGGCTCGGGCGGCATGATGCTGCGCGGCATATCGTCGGGAGCAGCCCAACTGTTAGTCCTTATAGACGGACATCCGCAGTACAACGGCATTTACGGACACAGCGTGGGCGACGCACTGCAAACGATGCTCGCCGAGCGGGTTGAAGTGTTGCGCGGCCCGGCATCGTCAATCTATGGGTCGAATGCAATGGGCGGCGTAGTGAACATTGTAACTCGCCAGCCTCTCGCCGACGGCAGCCGAACGTCAGTCAACGTCGGCGCAGGTTCGTACGGCACATTCCAGAGCGAGGCGAGCTACCAGTATCGCCGCGGACGTTTCTCCTCTACCGCCGCCGGACAATACGGGCGGTCTGACAACCACCGTCCTCACATGGGCTTTGAGCAGTACGGCGGATTTGCCAAACTAGCTTACGCCTTTTCAAACCATTGGAACGCCTACGCCGATGCCAACGTCACGCATTTCAACGCTTCATATCCAGGCACGGCAACGGCTCCTATGCTCGAAGCCGACCAATGGATTACACGCGGAGCCGTAAGCCTCGGAGTGGAGAACCACTACGGGCGAACGAGCGGCCGACTGAGTTTCTACGACAACTTTGGCCGTCACAAGATCAACGACGGATACAACGCCGATACGGGAAGTCCGCAGACGCGCTTGTTCCGTTCGCGCGACGCGCTCATGGGCCTGTCGTTCTACCAGAACGCCAAGCTTTGGCAAGGCGGGCATTTCACCGTCGGCTTCGACTACCAAAACATCTACGGCCACGCTTATTACACAAGCCGTGCCACGGGCGAAGTGCTGGAAACAGCCAACAAGCAAAGCGGCGAGGAGCGCAGCCACGAACTGGCCGCCTACGCCTCGTTCAGGCAGGACGTGGCCACATGGCTCACGCTCTCGGCCGGCGCGCGCTACGACCGCCACTCCGTGACCGGGGCGGAGTGGGTACCCGAGGCGGGCGCGGTGGTGAGAGTCTCACGCTTCGGCCAGCTGAAACTGACGGCGAGCAAAGGTTTCCGCAACCCCACAATGCGCGAAATGTACCTCTATCCGCCATCAAACACCAACTTGCGCCCCGAACGCCTGTGGAACTACGAGGTGGCGTGGAGCGGTCAAGCCCTCGGCAACCGGCTGAGCTACGGTCTGAACCTCTTCTGCATCGACGCGGACAACATCATACAGACCGTCAACCGGCAAAATGTAAACACGGGCTGCCTCAACAACAAGGGCATAGAAGCCGAACTGGCGTGGCAGGTGAACAGCCACGTGTCCCTCACGACAAACCATTCTTGGCTCGAAATGAAACGCCCCGTTGTTTCCGCACCGAAATACAAGGGATACGCCGGAGCAAACCTTTCGTACGGCAAATTCCGTCTCCATGCCGGACTGACGCAGGTGTGCGGCCTCTACACCCAAACGGGCGAGAACGAACGGACCGAAAATTTCACGCTGCTCAACGCCTCGGCGAGCTACCAGCTGCTCAAACCGCTGCGACTTTGGCTGCGTGCCGACAACCTGCTGGCCCAACATTACGAGTACATAGCCGGAATGCCCATGCCGCGGACCACGTTTATGGCGGGCGTGCAACTCGACTTCTGACCGCGCCCCCCGAGAGAGTTTCCCCTATCCCCAAAGTAATCGGTGTACACCGTACGGGCTACGCACGTCAGTCGTACCGGGTGACGTGTGTGAGGCGTACGGGTGACACACGTCACCCGTATGGTTGACGTGAACAAAGCCCGGGCTTTTAACGTTGTTCTCGCCTTGTAAGGACAACAAGGACGGACATACGCCAAAAAACTGCCGTCCGCCTCTTGCCGATAACGGATAAATGAATATCTTTGCACTCGCAAAACGGAACGGGGCGCAAGCTCCTCCCGATGCGAACGCCTCTTTAGCTCAGTTGGCCAGAGCACGTGATTTGTAATCTCGGGGTCGTTGGTTCGAATCCGACAAGAGGCTCACTTACAACGGCGGCATCAAAGCCCCGAACGATGAAAAAGGTTATACAATGCGCATCAGTACTGTATAACCTTTTTCCGTATCATTCATTTGCACAGTTGGTAAATATCGGTCTCGGCAGGGGCTACCGCAAGTCGGTTTGTTTCGGATGGTTACCAAGAATGAGCCTCCTATTTGGATGTTCATAACGAGTATATAAAAACGGTTCCGCAAGCAGGTGGCTTGCGGAACCGTTTTGGCTTATTTCTTGTGGCGGTTGGCGCGGCGTTGGCGGATTTCGGCTTTCTTCTTGGCCGAACCCGACCCGTGGAGGCCCGTGATGTAGGACTTCTTCTTGGCCTTGGTCTTCACCTTGCCTTCGGCGGGCGCTTTCTTGAGTCTTGCGCCCTTGAAGGTGATGCCCGAGGTCATGGCCTGCGTAATCTCGTCGTCGGAGGCTTTTCGCGTGGTTGTCATGCAGTGAGGCTGATTAATGGTGGAACAAACGGATGCCCGTGAACGCCATGGCCATGCCGTACTTGTCGCAGGTGGCAATGACATGGTCGTCGCGTACGCTGCCGCCCGCCTGAGCCACATACTGAACGCCGCTCTTGTGGGCGCGTTCAATGTTGTCGCCGAAGGGGAAGAACGCGTCCGAACCGAGGGCTACCTGCGTGTTCTTGGCAATCCACTCCTTCTTCTCTTCGAGGGTAAGCACTTCGGGCTTTTCGGTGAAGAACTGCTGCCATGCACCGTCGGCCAGCACGTCGTCGTGGTCCTCCGAAATGTAGATGTCGATGGTGTTGTCACGGTCGGCGCGGCGAATCTTCTCCACCCAGGGCAGGTTCATCACCTTGGGATGCTGGCGCAGCCACCAGATGTCGGCCTTGTTGCCCGCCAGACGCGTGCAGTGGATGCGGCTCTGCTGACCCGCGCCGATGCCGATGGCCTGTCCGTCCTTGACGTAGCAAACGGAGTTGGACTGCGTGTATTTGAGCGTAATGAGCGCAATTTTCAGGTCGCGCTTAGCCTCGTCGGTAAACGTCTTGTTCTCCGTAGGGATGTTTGCCTCGAAGAGTGAGTCGGAGGTGAGGTCAATCTCGTTGCGGCCCTGTTCGAACGTCACGCCGAACACCTGCTTGTGTTCCGTGGGGGCAGGGCGGTATTCGGGGTCAACTTTGAGGATGACGTAAGTGCCTTTGCGCTTAGAGCGGAGAATTTCGAGAGCCTCGGGCGTAAAGTCCGGCGCAATGATGCCGTCGCTCACCTCGCGCTTGATAATCAAGGCCGTAGCCTTGTCGCACGTGTCGGAGAGCGAGATGAAGTCGCCGTACGACGACATACGGTCTGCGCCTCTGGCACGGGCGTACGCCGTGGCCACGGGTGAGAGCGGCTCTTCGATATCGTCGACGAAGTAGATTTTGCGCAGCGTGTCGCTCATGGGGATGCCCACGGCGGCGCCTGCGGGCGAAACGTGCTTAAACGAGGCGGCGGCGGGAATGCCTGTGGCCTGGCGCAGTTCGCGCACGAGCTGCCAGCCGTTGAGCGCGTCGAGGAAGTTGATGTAGCCGGGACGGCCGCCAAGAACCTCGATGGGCAGTTCGCCCTGTTCCATGTAGATGCGCGCCGGTTTTTGGTTGGGATTACAACCGTATTTCAGTGAAAGCTCTTTCATGTGAGTATGTGGAATGATATTGGTATGCGTTGGTTTGAAACGTGTGCAAACACACCGGGCAACGCCCGGGTTCGGGGGCGGTTGGGCGGCGGTGTTTAATTAGTGCGTGGAAAATCGCAGGGTTACGGGGCGTTGCCCCTATATTATGTAGTTGCCCTTACAGGGCGCAACATATCCCGCACGGGGAACCCAGGGTGACGCCGCCACTTCGTGTCGGCTCTGCCCTGGGCTAGGAGCAGCTGCCCCGTTGGGGCGCGGTTTGCGGACATTATCGATGCTACAGGTTGCTAAAACCGTTGGCATCTTGAATGGCTGCACATCGGGATTACTGCCCGACGATGCCCTGCTCTTCCCATTCCTTGATGATGGCTTCGCAGTCGGCCAAGGCCTGATCGTGCCCAACCTCGTATTCGCCGCAAAGCAGGTCGGCGAGCGTTTCAGCCGTAAAATCCTTTCCCTCGGCTGACTGCCACAGGAAAGCGGCCGTTTCGTTGAGCGAAATCATGCGGTTGAAGTCGACGTTCTCGATGCCGGTGGCGATAATGACTTTTTCGCCGCAGATGTCGCGCAGTTCAAAACCTTTCTTAATCTTCATATTCGTAGTGTGTATGTGGGGTGTTACAACTTAAAGAGAAGCCGGCGGTAAACGCCCAGCAGGATGCGGCGCAGCGGACTGAGGGCGAGCCACACCGAAGAGTAGCACTTCCACTTCCATCCGCTCACGAGGTCGGGGCGTTTGCGCCCCTTGCGGTAGAAAGCCGTTACGATGCCCACCACGTCGGTGTCGAGGCAGTGTTCCACGCCCTTGGGGTTGCCGTCGCCGCGCAGAGTGAGGCGATTGTCGGTGCGGGCGGCCACGCGGTGAAGCACGTACTGCTGCGGGGCAATCTCGGCCAGCACCACGTCGCGCTCGCGCACCGTTTCGGGCTGCACGGGTTCTATCTTTACCACGTCGCGCTCGTTTTCGAGGAAGGGGCGCATGCTGAACCCCTTGACGCGAAACGTTGCGCTGTGTCCCTTGGCCAGCACGTCCTTGATTTGCGCTATCAGAATGTGGTTGGGCACTTCAATCTTCCTTGTCTCCATGGCGCGTCAGTGCTTGGCGATGGTGTTGTAGCTGAGGAGAGCCGCCTCCTCGTCGGGGCGGCAGCGCAGGTAGTAGACCGGTACCGCCTTGACCACGCCCTCGGCCGTGCGTGTGAGGCGAGCGTACGATTCCTTGTCCCATATCATAGCCGAACACGAGGACAGTATCGAGGCGAAAGCCTGCAAGGGCTTCTCCTGAGCGATGATGTTTTCGGGATACTGTTCCAGGCGGACAAACGCGCCGATGGGCATTTGCAGGTTGCGGTAGCAGGGCGTTTTGCCGCTCCACGGCGTGCCGTAGACAATGGCCGAGCCGTCGGGCATGACGCGCACGGCGGGGTTGTCGTCGTTAAGAAGGTCGGAACCCGGGATGAATTTGCGCCACAGCGAAGAGTGCGTGCTTTTGCCCGTGCCGCTCTTGCCGAGGAAGAGGTATCCGCGCCCGCCGTTCATGGTGACGGAGGCGTGCATGAGGAGCGTGTCGTAGTAGGCCGCCGAAAAGGCGAAGGCTATCATCATGGCGTTGCCAAGGCCGAAACGCTGGTCGTTTTCGTCGCCGAATACCGACACCTTGCACTCCGTGAAGCGCGCGTCGGTGGTCATTGCGCTCGAGAGCGTGCCGTCCACGTTGCTGATAAGTATCTTGTAGCCGTCGGCGTAACGGTAAATGCCGTGGTTCGTGCCGCCGCAGTCGAACTGTCCCAGTTCGTCGCCCTCGGCCTCGCCGCTCACCAATCCGTCCTTGACGGTCACGTTGAGTACCAGGTCGGAGGGCTTTTGGCGCACGTGGAAGCCGGCGTACGAGGGCAACAGGTTTTTCAGAAAAGCTGCGCTCTCGGCGTGCATGGCAAAGCAAAGGCCGGCCACCTTGAAGTAAAGTGTTTCCATAAGTCGGGGTAGGGGGTTATTCGTCCGCTGGGGCGAAGCTCACGTTGCGCAGGGTGAAGTCGGTGGCAGGTATTTCCACGAATTTTTCCTGCTTGCTCTTCGCCGCGTTACGGCGCATTTTGGCGTAAGTCTTTTCGAGTTTCGCGCGGTTGGCGTTGAAGAACACGGCACAAGTGTGGCAGCCGCCGTAGGTACGGTCAAGATAGTCCTTCAATTGCTGCGAAAAAGCCTGGCGATAGGCGAGGAAGTTCGTCTTTTTGTCGAGCAAAGCCCCGTCCACACGGCTGATTGCCGACACGTAGACAGTAGAGTCGTTGAAGTCGGTGCCGTAGGCAAACATGCATACGCCGCTTTCCTTCTTTGACTGCGCAAAAGACGTTTGAACGGACAGAACGACGAGAAACAGAAAGCTAAGGGCTTTCAGAAGAGTTGATTTCATTCGTTGTTTCGAGAAATAGGTATAGTTCACTGTTCGATGACGGCGGAAGAAACGTGCGGCCGCCCGTCACCGGCGTTCAGCCCCAACTGGGCGAACACTGCAAAATTAGTCATTTCTTTCAATCCCGTGGAGGGGTTTATATGCACCGCTGGGTTCAGCCAATGCTTTCAAGCATCCGTTTCAGCACCACAGTAGCCGATATTTCGCGGTTTGCGGCCTCGGGGATGACGAGTGAGCGGGGCGACTCGATGACGCTGTCGGTGACAATCATGTTGCGGCGAACGGGCAGGCAGTGCATAAACTGCGCATTGTTCGTCACGGCCATGTGCGCGTCGTCCACGGTCCAGGAGAGGTCCTTCGAAATCACCTTGCCGTAGTCCTCGGGACGGGTTACGCCCGGGCAGCTCCAGTTCTTGGCGTAAATGAAGTCGGCCCCCTCGAACGCCTTCATCTGGTCGTACTCAACCGTTGCGCCGCCCACAAAGAGCGGGTCGAGTTCGTAGCCCTCGGGGTGCGTCACCACAAAGTCCACGTCGGCGGCGAGCATCCATTCCGCAAAACTGTTGGGCACGGCCTGCGGCAAAGCCTTGGGATGCGGTGCCCAAGTAAGCACCACCTTCGGACGCTTGCATTCCTTGTGTTCCTCAATAGTGATGAGGTCGGCAAAGGCTTGCAGCGGATGCGCCGTTGCGCTCTCCATCGAGAACACGGGCTTGCCGCTGTACTGGATGAACTGCGAGAGAATGTTTTCGGCATAGTCAGCCTCACGGTCGCTCAGGCCGGCAAACGTGCGCACGCCGATAAGGTCGCAGAACGAAGCCATCACGGGGATGGCCTCGAGCAAGTGTTCGCTCTTGTCGCCGTCCATCACCACGCCGCGCTCCGTTTCGAGTTTCCATGCGCCCTGGTTCACGTCGAGCACCATTACGTCAAGACCGAGGTTTCGCGCGGCCTTCTGCGTGGAAAGCCGCGTGCGCAGGGAATTGTTGAAAAAGATGAGGAGAGCCGTCTTGTGATGCCCAAGACTTTCGTAACGGTAGCGGTCAGCTTTTATTTCGGCAGCCTCGGCCAGCGCTGCGTCGAGCGGTCCGAGGTCCTTGGCGTGCAGGAATGTCTTCATGTGTGTTCTCTGTTGTGTGTTTTCAAACGGCAAAAATAGCACATATTGCCGTATAACCCCTCCCGCACGCCCCATTTGTTTGGCAATGGGTGAAATAAATGCTATTTTTGCCTTACAAAGCGTGCCGCGCAACGAACGTATTTCCGGCGGCGCAAGAACACCGAGAACTCCAATAAACCTAAGAACAATATGAAGAAGGCTATTTTATGCGTGGCGGTTGTCGCCGCGTTTGTCACGTCGGGCTGCGCCCAGAAGAGCCAAAACGCCCAGAATAAAGCGACTGTTGAAACCGTTTCCGTCAAGAATTCCAACGTAAAGACACTTCCCGCCACGGTAGCCGGGAAAGACGTTGTCAGCACCATTGCCGCCGAATATAAAGGCAAAGCCGTGCTGTTCGACTTTTGGGCAACGTGGTGCGGTCCCTGCCGTATGGCCATGAAGCAGATTGACGAGATAAAGCCAGAGATGATGAAGAAAGGCTGCGTGTTTGTCTACGTCACCGGCGAAACGTCGCCCCTCGCCGCTTGGCAGACCATGGTGAAGGACATCGACGGCGAACATTACCGCCTGACGGACAAACAGTGGAACGAACTCTGCCAGTCGCTCAACATCCCCGGCATCCCCGCCTACCTGCTGCTCGACAAGAAGGGCAACAAAAGTTTCGATAACCTCAGCGAAGGCGGATACCCCGGCAGCGAGGTACTGCGCAACAGCATAGAGGTGGCTCTGACTGACTGACCGGACCGCTAAACCACAGAACATTATGGCACGAAGAAGACAACAGCAGCCAGCGAGCATCGGCGGCAGCCTTTTAATCGTCCTTGCGATTGTCGCCGGCATCGTGTTCACGTGCAAGGCGCAATCTGACGAGAAAGAGTACAGAGAGAAGTCTAAGGCTGAGACACAGGCGCGCAAGCTGAAAGAGCAGAGCGAGAAGAAGTACTCCACGCCCTACAAGCCGTACGCATCCACCACGGCGAACTACTACGACGATGCCCCGTCGAGTACCCTGCCCGACGGAATGGAAATCCCCAAGTACAACACGTCGCGCGGCGGACAGGTGATAGCCCATCTGGGATATACCGTGAGTTACGATGCCGACTTCAAAACGCCCCAGTGGGTGGCTTGGGAACTCACCTCGGCCAAGGCTAACGGAACGGAAGAACGCTACAACAAGTTCCAACCCGACCCCGACGTGCGCGGCGCAAAGGCTTACCCTAAGGACTACACTAACTCGGGCTACGACCGGGGGCATATGGCACCGGCGGCCGACATGAAGTGGAGCCATCAGGCGATGGTCGAATCGTTCTACATGACGAACGTCTGTCCGCAAAACCGCAACCTGAACCGGGGCGACTGGAAAGACCTCGAAGAGAAGGAACGCGAATACGCCAACCGCTACGGCGTGGTGAGCATTGTGGCCGGCCCGCTCTACTATACGAGCAAACCCGAACGCATCGGCACGCACCGGGTGGCAGTACCCGACGCATTCTTCAAGGTGATGCTCGTGGGCTACCCCAAGCACACGAAAGCGTACGGCTTCATCTTCCGCAACCAAGCCGGCAGCCACTCACTGAGCTACTACCAGACGACGGTGGACGAGGTGGAGCGAGTGACGGGAATGGACTTCTTCTCAAAGCTCCCCGACAAGGTGGAAAAACGCGTTGAGGCGGAAAAGCCCGCGCTCTGACCACTCCTTATTATATATGAGTACACGTAAATGAAACTGAAACCTATATTTCATACTCCCAAAGCAATTCTTTTCGCCCTTTTTTCCTGCGCCTCGATGCAACTGGCGGCGCAAACCGAGACGTACAGGGCAATCCCCAAGAGCTACAAATACCGCGTGACGTTCACGGATAAGAAAAACTGCGGTTTTACCGTGAAAAAGCCTGAGCAGTTCCTTTCGCCAAAGGCCGTGGAACGCCGAAAGAAGTTCGGGCTGAAAGTGGACGAGTACGACCTGCCTATCACCGCGAAATACGTTGATTTCCTGACCGATAAGGGTTTTCATGTATACAACCGAAGCAAGTGGAACAACTCCGTAGTTGTAGAGACTGCCGACACGGCTCAGCTCGCCCATATACGGGCAGCGTCGTTTGTCAAGGACGTTCGCTGCGTGTGGGTCAGTCCCGACAGTTTGCCCGTCGCCCCCGAAACAGACCGCCACGCCATGATGAAAGAACAGCCCGACACCGTCCTCGCCGACTATTACGGATACGGGGCGCAGCAAGTCAGGATGCTCGGAGCAGACAAACTACACGAACAAGGATACAAAGGGCAGGGCGTGACCATCGCCGTGATTGACGGAGGTTTCAACAACGCCGACCTGCTCACCGGCATCGACCAAAGCCGCATCCTCGGCACGCGCAATTTTGTACGCCCCGAAAAGAGCGTTTACGAAGAGCAGTCGCACGGCATGTGCGTGCTGACGTGCATTGCCGCCAACAAGCCCCACCTGCTCGTGGGCACGGCTCCAGAAGCCTCGTTCTACCTGTTGCAGAGCGAGGACAACGACACCGAGCAGCTCGTGGAAGAGGACAACTGGTGCGCCGCCGTGGAGTACGCCGACAGCCTTGGTTGCGACATCGTGACGAGTTCGTTGGGCTACTACCGTTTCGAGCACAAATACATGGACCACACCTACGCCGACCTCGACGGTCGCACTGCCATCAACAGCCGCATAGCCTCGCTGGCGGCGAGCCGCGGCATCGTGGTGCTTAACAGTGCCGGCAACAGCGGCATGGGGTCGTGGAAAAAGATTGGTTTCCCGGCCGATGCCACCGATATCCTGACCGTAGGCGCAGTGAGAGCCGACAGCGTAAACACCGCATTCTCGTCTATCGGCGACAGTTCGGACGGACGCGTCAAGCCCGACGTGATGGCTATGGGCGAAAACAGCGCAGTGTTCAACACCGACGGATCAATTGTGTGGGTAGACGGCACAAGTTTCTCCTGCCCGACAATGTGCGGCGCAGTGGCCTGCCTCATGCAAGCCTTCCCCACGACCACGCCCGAGGACATTGTCCGCGCCGTGCAGCTGAGTGCCAACAACTCGGAGTACCCCGACAACATCTTCGGCTTCGGCATCCCCAATATGCCCAAAGCCATGAAGTTGCTCCAAGAACGTAAGAAATAGCTGTCTGCCGAAAGCAAAACTAAGCACAACAGAATCAATCATGACCTTTTCCGTATCCAACGCCTTTCGCCAAGCCTTTCCCCAGTTCCGGGGCGCAGTGGTCGAGGCCAAGGTAAAGAACACGCCTTTCAGCGATGCGCTATGGACCGAAATCAAAGAGACCGAGGCGCGCATTGCCGGTCAATATACCACCGAGAGCCTTAAACAACACCCCAGCATCGCAGCTACGAGAACCGCCTACCGCACGTTTGGCAAGGATCCCAGCCGTTACCGCCCGTCGAGCGAACAACTCATCCGCCGCATCCTGCAAGGCAAGGGGCTTTACCAGATTGACACCCTTGTGGACATCGGCAACCTCGTGTCCATCCTTACGGGCTACTCCATTGGCGTAATCGATGCCGACAAGGTTGTGGGCGACGAAGTGACGCTCGGGATAGGCGAGGAGGGCGAACCCTACGAGGGCATAGGGCGCGGCGTGCTGAACATTGCGCAAATGCCCGTCTACCGCGACAGTGTCGGCGCATTCGCCTCGCCCACAAGCGACTCCACCCGTACCATGGTGAGGGAGAACACTTCGCACGTATTCGTTATCGTCAACGGTTACGACGGCGACGAAGCCCACATCCGCGAAACCGCCCAGCTCGTTACAGACCTGCTTACTCGTTACGCCGAGGCAGAGAGCCTGACGGCCGCCGACTTCAAATAATCCTATCGCAAAGCTTCCCGTTGAGCCTTTCTCACGTAAAACATACAGTCCGCATTGTCGTATGCATCCTTGTCGGTGCATACGCCTTGTTGTTGGGGATACTCAACTTTTCGCCTACCGAACGCTACCTTACGCACCTCGTAGAAGAGAAACTCACCGAGGCTACGGGCGGAAAAGTGCATATAGAAAGCATTGAGGTAGGCTTATTCAACCGCCTGATGCTCAATGGTGTTCGCATTGAGGACCTGCAAGGCGAGACGCTCCTGCAAGCCGGGAGCGTCTCGGCAAAGATAGAGTTGCGCTCGCTATTTCGCGAGCAGCTCGCCCTGCGCACCGTGTCGCTCCTCGATGCGGACGTGTCGCTCTACAAGCAACGGGCTGACAGCGCAGCCAATTACCAGTTTCTCGTCGACGCATTTTCGAGCAAGGACAAAAAGGAGTCGAAAGGCGTGAACCTCCGCGTCAACTCCGTCATACTGCGAAGGGTCAATGTGTCGTACAACGAGTGGTACAAAGCCCAAACAAAAGGGCGTTTCAACCCGTCGCACCTCAACCTGCGCAGGGTGAACGCCAACGTGAGCCTCAAATCCATCACCACGGACGGCATCAGTTTGCGCGTCCGTTCGTTGGCATTGCGTGAAGGTTCGGGCTTGCAGCTCGACAACCTCCACTTCATTCTCGAAGCTGACAAACGCCGGGCGCGATTGCGTGACTTTGCCCTTGATATGCCGCATTCCCACCTTGCGCAGGACAGTCTCGTTTGTACCTACGACGCTTCGGACGGCTTTTCCTCACTCCTCAAAACGCTCAGCGTGAAAGGCGGCATCCGTAAGGCAAAGATTGCCTCGGCGGATTTGCGCCCGCTCCTCAATCTTCCCCAAGGACTTACGCTCAACTGCGACGTGTCGTGCGGTTTTTCGGTCAATCCGCAGAAAATCCGCGTGACACGTTTGTCGGTCATTGACCCGGACAACGGTGTGCAACTCAACGGCTCGGCTGTAATCGACCGGGCGGACGGCAAATTGACTGCCGGCAAGTTCGTCGTGGACCGCCTTTCGCTTAATGCGCAGAAAAGCGGACTGTTGCTTACGGCGTTATCAGCTTCGCAGAAAGTGAAAGACATTGTACGCCAGCTCGGCGAAGTCAATCTGCACGGGGCGGCGCAATGCCGTTTTGCCCAGTTTGCCGTCAAAGGCAACGCCGTCGCCCAGACCGCGGCAGGGCGAATTGAAGCCGAAGGCGAATATGCGCTGAAGAAGGCCAAGGGGCACATCCTCGTAAAGGACTTTTGCACTGACCGACTTCTGCAAAATGAGAAATTGCCTTCTCACCTTAACCTCACGGCCGAAGTCAACGCCGACCTTTCCCGAAAGGCCGACCCCACAGTGAACCTCAAAGCCGCCGTGGCCTCGTTCAAGTGGAACAAACGTTCGTTCCGCGACATCACGCTCGACGGCACATACTCCCGTCAGCGCATCGAGGCAAACGTGATTAGCAACGACCCTGCCGCCACATTCCAAACCCGTACGGCTGCCGTCTTGAACGGCAAGCAGCTCGCCTCGCTCACTACCGACACACGCATTGACCGCATCTGCCTCAGCGACTTCGGCATCGATACGCCGCTGAAATCGGCCAAGGTAAAAGCCACGCTGAAAGCCGACCTTAAAAGGCTTGCCGCCGCTCCATTGTTGGGGTATGCCAACCTCTCGAACGTCGAAATCACGGGTGCTCCCCGCGGCGACTACTCGCTCAATAGCCTCCGTGCCACAATCAGTCCGCTCACGGCTCAGACGCAGCAACTCGCCTTGCGGAGCGATTTCCTCGATGCCGACGTGACGGGCAAACTATCCCTTGCTAACGTGAAAGGCGCGGTTCAGAAAATTCTCAGCCGCACGTTGCCCGCACTCGCCAGCCGCTCGACGTTCGCCTCAACGGGCGGCACGTGGGAAGTAGACGCAGCGGTGAAGAACACCGACATTCTGAAATTTCTCGGCGTAGACGTTTCGGCCGACGGCGAGGCGCGCTTGCAGGGCCGCCTGTCAAGCAACGAGGGCGAGGGGAGTTCGTTGACTTTCTACGCCGACAAACTCCACGTTTACGGACAGGATATAGACCGCCCCAGCATTTATGTCAACGGAGCGGACAGCACCTACAATTGCCTCGTGCAAGCCACGAAGACCTTTGCCGGACGCAACTACCGCCTTGCCGCCAACCTTTCCACCCGCAATGGGCAGCTCCTTACCCACGTGGGCTGGCAAGCCCAGCACGAAAGCCGATACAACGGAGCCGTCGAGGCCTCCACACGTTTCTTCAAGAGCGGCGGTGGAGTGGGGATGGACGTGCAAATCCAGCCCACCACGTTCCTCCTTGCCGACAGTCTGTGGCACATTTCCTCGGGGCGCATCCATTACGATGCTAAGCAGGTGGCTTTTGACGGCATCCACATCAGCCATGCCGACCAAGCCCTTACGCTCAACGGCGAGGTGGGGCAGCACCGCAGCGACTCCATCGTGGCGGAGTTGCAGAACATTGATGTGGACTATATCCTCGGACTTGTCAATTTCGATGCCGTGTCGTTTGGCGGTCAGGCATCAGGCCGAGCCATCTTTACGCAAGACGGCAACAACCCGCAGGTACACGCCAACCTGCACATTCCCGCTTTTCTCTTCAACGACGGACTGATGGGCGACGCTTACATCAACGGCAACTGGAACAAGGACGAAAACCGCATCAACCTCGATGCCGACATGACCCTGCCCGAGACGGCCGGCTTCGGCACCCACGTCGACGGCTACGTGTCGCTCGCCGAAAAGGGACTGCTGCTCAACATCAAGACCAACCACACGCGGCTCGACTTCCTCAAACGGTATATGGACGGCATATTCGGCGACTTCGGCGGCAACGCCACGGGTGACGTTTGCCTCTACGGCCCGTTCAAAAAGCTTGATTTCAGGGGCGAGGTCGAGGCCGACTGCCAAGCGCGGGTGCTGGCCACGGGCGTAAAGTACCGTGTGAGCGACGGACGGGTGAAACTTTCGCCGGGCGAGTTCGCCTTCGAGAATTTCACCGTCAGCGACAGCCGCGGCGGTACGGGTACTGCCAACGGGGCTTTGCGCCACACCCACTTGAAACAGATCAATTACGACTTCGACATCGTTGCCAACCGCCTCCTCTGTTACGACCAGCCTCAACAGCCGGGGCTGCCGTTCTACAGCACCGCCGTCGGCACGGGACAGGCACACCTCGCCGGCTACCCCTCGCACTTCTCGGCCGACATAGCTCTCACGCCCGATGCGCCTACGACCTTTACCTACGACCTCGGCGAACAGAGCACATTCTCAAAGGAGGACAAAATGGTGCATTTCCACGCTGTCAACGAGCCGGCGGACACGCTCTTCTCCACAGCACCCAGCACTGTTAAGACCGAAGCCGTGGAAGCCCCGAACGACGACACGGGCACAGACATCGTGCTGAACCTTGTGCTTAACGCCAACCCGTCGGCACTGCTCACCATCATCACCGATGCCCGTACGGGCGACGCCATTACGGCCCGGGGCAACGGCCTGCTGCGCGCCACGTGGCGCAACAAGGGAGCGTTCGAGATGTACGGCACCTACACCTTTACGCGAGGACAGTACAAGGTGAGTCTTCAGGACATCATCCGCAAGGACCTCACTATACAGCCCGGTAGCACCATCACGTTTACGGGCAATCCGCTCAACGCTGACCTTGGCATCAAAACGCTCTATACCGTCAACGGCGTGTCGCTCAGCGACCTCAACTACGTGGCGGGATTTTCGAACAAGACGGTCCGTGCCGACTGCATCATGAACATCGGCGGCAAAGCTGCCAATCCGCAGGTCGACTTCGACCTCAATCTCCACAACATCTCCGAGGACGAGAAGCATATGGTACGCCAGCTTATCTCCACCGAGGAGGACATGAGCAAACAGGTGATTTGCCTCCTCGGCGTGGGCCGTTTCTTCTCAGCCAATACGGGCGTGGGCGTTTCGGGCGCGTCGGCTTCGGCCAACGCTTCGCAGCAGCAGTCGAGTGCGGCGATGCGCTCGTTCCTCTCCACCACGCTGACCAACCAGCTCAACTCCGCTATCTCGTCCGTCCTCGGCTCGCAGTCGAAATGGTCGTTCGGCACAAACCTCAACCCGGGTTCGGAGAACGGCACCAACATTGAGGTGGACGGCTTGCTGCAAGGGCGGCTCTTCAACGACCGTCTGCTCATCAACGGCAACTTCGGCTACCGCGACCACCCGAACTACACCTCGAACTTCGTGGGCGACTTCGACATACGCTACCTCCTCACGCCCAAGGGCAGCGTCAGTCTGCGCGCTTACAACGAGACGAACAACCGATACTTCACCAAGTCGTCGCTCACCACGCAGGGTGTGGGCATCAGCTTGCAGCGCGACTTCACCAGCCTCCGCGAACTTTTCTCCTTGAACCGAAAACGTAAAAAATGACCCGTTCCGCCTTTCGCCATATCTTCCGAAAAAGCCTCACTGCGCTGTGCATGGGGCTGTGTGCGGCGTGCCTTGTGCTCGCTGCCTTTTCGTGCAGCAGCGAGAAGTTTCTCGGCGACGGCGAACACGTGCTTTCGGGCGTAAAGGTAGAGAGCGACCAGAAGCATTTCAGCACCTCCCCGTTCCAGTCCAGCGTGAAGCAGCGTCCCAACGCCAAGTGGTTCACCCTCTTCAAGGTGCCGCTCGGCATCTACTGTCTTTCGAGTGCCGACTCCCTGCGTTCGCGGAAGCGGTTTTCGAAGTTCCTGCGCCGCCTCGGCGAGGCTCCCGAGGTTTACAGCGAGCAGCAAACGGCCTACGGCGTGGCCAATATGCAACAGGCGTTGAACAGCTACGGCTACCTCCATGCCCGTGTTGACACCGCCTTGCGCTTCCGGGGGCACAAGGTGGCGGTGACGTACACACTCCACCCCGGAACACGCCATTATATAAAGGAACTCTCCTTCCGCTTCGCAAGCGACAGCCTCCGCCGGGTGTTCCGCCAAGATTCCCTGCATACGCTCCTTCGCCGGGGCATGCCGCTCGACCTCAACAAACTCTCCGAAGAGCGCAGCCGCATTATCAAAGCCTTCCACGAGCGCGGCTACTACTACGTCAACAACGATTTCATCTCGTTCGACATCGACACCATCGCCGGCGACCTCGGCGCGGCGGTGCGCCTTAACATGGCCGCCCCCGCCAACATTGACGCCTCGCTGGCATACGCACCGCAAACCTTCCGCCGCGTCAACGTGCTGACTGAAAGCACCGACCTCTCCGACCGCGTGGGCGAGTACACCGACTCTGTCGTCTACCGGGGCATGACGTTCCGGTATTTCAGCCGGTCTAAGATAAACAAACGTGTCTTTGCCTCGCACATCGACATCCGTCCCGACAGCGTTTACCGTGCCTCGCAGGTGCAAAACACCTACAGGAACGTAAGCACGCTGCCCGCCCTGTCGTTCACCAACATCCACGTAACGCCGAGCGGCGACGACCCCTCGCAGCTCGACTGCGACATTCACGTGCACCCCAGCAAGCCCCACTCGGTGGGCGTCGACGTGGAGGGAACGAACACCGCCGGAAACCTCGGCGTGGCCATGGCTCTCTCGTACAAGAACAAGAACGTGTTTCACGGTTCCGAACTCCTTTCGCTCAAAGCGCGCGGGGCTTACGAGGCCATCACTGGGCTTGAAGGCTACAATAACCAGAACTACACGGAGTGGAGCGTTGAGTCGAGCCTGCGTTTCCCCACGTTGCTACTGCCTTTCGTGGGGCTTGAACGAAAACGCGGCCTTACGGCACAGTCGGAGATAAAGTTGCTCTTCGACACGCAGGACCGCCCGGAGTTCCACCGGCGCGTGCTTACCGGCGCATGGGCCTATGAGTGGAACCGCAACAGCAACACCAAGTGGCTGCACCGCTTCGACCTCGTGTCGGTGAACTACGTCTATATGCCGTGGATTTCCGACACCTTCCGCCGCGACTACCTCGAAGGCGAGGACACTCGCTACTCCGTACTGCGTTACAGCTACGAGAACCTCTTCATCCTGAAAACGGGCTACAACTTTGTTTACAACTCCCTTCGGGGCAGCCAGAACCTCCCCACAGGACTGTACCAAACGAACGGCTTCCAGATAAAGGCTGGCGTGGAACTGGCCGGCAACCTGCTCTTCGGCGCGTCGAAGATGGTGCGCAGCGTGAAACACTCCGACGGCTGCTACCACTTCCTCGGCAACGCTTATTCGCAGTACGTCAAGTTCGACTTCGACTTCGCCAAGAGCCTCATCCTCTCCGAAAAGAATTCCCTCGCCCTCCACGTCGCCCTTGGCGTGGGCGTGCCTTACGGCAACTCCACCGTGATGCCCTACGAGAAACGCTACTTCGCCGGCGGCGCAAACAGCGTCAGGGGCTGGAGCGTGCGCAGTCTCGGTCCGGGAGCGTACAAGGGCAGCGACGGCAAGGTGAACTTCGTGAACCAGACGGGCAACATCAAGCTCGACCTCAACGCCGAGTGGCGCACGTTCCTCTTCTGGAAACTCCACGGCGCCTTCTTCATCGACGCGGGCAACGTGTGGAACGTCCGTTCCTATCCCGGCCTCGAAGACGGCGTGTTCCGTTTCAGTTCGTTCTACAAGCAAATCGCCGTATCGTACGGCCTGGGGCTTCGCCTCAACTTCAACTATTTCATCATACGTTTCGACGGCGGCATGAAAGCCGTCGCTCCCACCGAGAACACCCGCTCGCGACTGCACTATCCCATCACCCGGCCCAATTTCAGCCGCGACTTCGCCCTGCATTTCGCCATCGGTCTCCCGTTCTGACAACCTGCATTACTCACAATGGTAAAATTCATCTCCATAAGCTCCGGCAGCTGCGGCAACTGCTATTACCTGCAACACGGCGACTACGGCCTGATTATCGACATGGGCATCAGCCACCGCGCCTTTCGCCGCGCATTCTCCAACTTCGGGCTGCCTATCGCCTCCATCAAGTCTATCCTGCTCACGCACGACCACACGGACCACGTCAAGTCGGTCGGTGTTCTCTCGCGCGACTTCCGCATTCCTGTCTATACGTCGCAAAAGGTGCACGACTCTGTCATGCGCAACCACTTCGTGTCGAAGAAAATTCCCCTCGACCTGCAAAAGCCCGTAGCCTGGCACGAGCCGTTCCAGCTCGGACCGTTCCAGATTGAGACGTTTGCCGTTCCGCACGACAGTGCCGACAACAACGGCTACATCATCCGCGTCGACGGCAAGTGCTTTGTTCTCATCACCGACGTGGGGCACTTCACCGACGAGATGCCAGGTATTGTCCGCCAGGCCACACACCTTATTATAGAGTCGAACTACGACGAGCAAATGCTCCTATGCGGACGCTACCCCCAACGCCTCAAAAACCGCATCAGCTCTGGCAGCGGCCACATCAGCAACAGGCAGACGGCCGACTTCCTAGCCGAAAACCTCAATCCCGACCTCATTCGCCGCGTATGGCTCTGCCACCTCAGCGCGGAGAACAACCGCCCCGCCCTGGCCTACGCCACCTGCGCCGAACGCCTCGCCCAGTGCGGCTACCGCCTCGAGGGCGACAACGCCAACCTAACCCTTCAAGTGCTGCCCCGAAAAACGCCCACGCTCCTCATGGAGCTGGAGTGAAAACCGCAAAATCCGCCCCTGCCGCGAGCTATGCTCATGGCAGGGGCGGATGGCTTTTCCGTTCGGTCTTTGCTGTGATTGCTTATTGCCGCTCGATTTCTTCGGGCGTGAGGATTTTGTGTTCTTTGCTGTACCGGTTACGGCGGTGTGGAACAGTCTGCGTGCCGTTGTCCGAGCGCACGGCGGCGGCTGTGGCGGAGATGTTTCCGCCGAGTCGTAGCTGTGCGGGACTTCCGCCGTACTGTTGCCATCGCTGCATGATGCTCTCCACGTAGTTATAGGTTTCGCTGCCTATCATGTAGCCGTGGCGCACCACGGGATCGCGGTAGTAGCGGGCGTTGCTGAGATTGCGCACGTAGTAGCCCACGTGTTCCCACTTTTGGTCGCTTTGCCCGTTTTTGCGGGCCAGGGCTTGTGCGTCGCGCACGTGGCCCAGTCCGCCGTTGTAGGCGGCGAGTACGAACCTTACCCTTTCCTCCGCGTTGGCTATGCCCGAGAATTGCTGCTGCAAGTGGCGGATGATGCGCGCGGCGGCTTGCACGTTGTCGGTGGGGATAAACGCCCGCTCTTTCGGCAGGTTGAACTGCGCCGCCGTGCCGGGCATAATCTGCATCAAGCCGCACGCGCCGGCCCACGACACGGCGTTGGGGTCGAAGCCCGACTCCTGGTAGCACTGCGCCGCAATTAGCCGCCAGTCCCACCCAGTGGAGCGCGCCGCCTCGTGGAACAGGTTGTCGTAGGTGGAGATGATGCCCTTCTCGCGCGAAATGAACGGGGCGCGCACCTTGCGGCGAACCACCGTGCGGTGGCGCAGCCAGTCCTTCTCCGTTCGCTGCGCTTTGAGTTCCACGCCCTCGCCAAACCATTCGTCGAGAGCCTCGGCCAAGTCGGCGGCATTGGCGGCCACGGCCCACGTGAGAGTACCCTCCTTGTCGTGCGCGCCAGCGGCGGTCAGCCCCTTGCGCTTAACGAACGCCTTGGGCAAACGGTAGGCTATGAGGTCCACGTCGCCGCTTTGCAGTTTCTTCACCAGTTCCGTGCTGTCGCCGGCCAGTTCCACGCGCACGCTTACGCCGAGCGTACGGGCAAAGTCCTCGGCAAGGGCGTATTGCAGACCCATGCCTCGCCCCTGGTAGTCGAAGTACGTGTCGGGACCGCTTATCGTGGCGATGATGAGTTCGCCCGACGAGGCAATCTTGCTCACGTTCGGCTCGTTGGGGTTGGCCTTGGCTTTGGCAAACGCCCCGTTGTCCTCCGTGCGCCCTTTCACCGTCTTGTTGCGGCACGAGGCGAGGGGGAGCGAGAGCGCAAGCGCAAGCGCGGCGGCTATGTAGGGGGAACGGTTCATTACATTTCGGCCTCTTTGAGGCGTTCGGCGTTTTCGGCCACCACGAGGTGGTCAATGCAGTCCTGGATGTCGCCGTCCATGAACGCCTGCAAGTTGTAGATGGTGTAGTTGATGCGGTGGTCGGTGATGCGTCCCTGCGGATAGTTATAGGTGCGAATTTTGGCCGAACGGTCGCCGGTGGACACAAGTGACTTGCGGCGGTTGGCAATGTCGTCGACGTATTTTTGGTGTTCCTTGTCGTAGATGAACGTGCGGAGGCGTGCCAGGGCGCGTTCCTTGTTTTTGGGCTGGTCGCGCGTCTCGGTACATTCAATGAGTATCTCCTCGGTTTCGCCCGTGTTCGGGTTTTTCCAGTTGTAGCGCAGACGCACGCCGGACTCCACCTTGTTGACGTTCTGACCGCCTGCGCCGCTCGACCGGAACGTGTCCCACTTGATTTCGCCCTCGTTAATCACCACGTCGAACGCCTCGGCTTCGGGCAATACGGCCACTGTGGCGGCCGAGGTATGCACGCGTCCCTGCGTCTCGGTGGCCGGCACTCGCTGCACGCGGTGCACGCCGCTCTCGTATTTGAGCGTGCCGTACACGTCGGCCCCCGTCACGGAGCAGACAATCTCCTTGAAACCGCCCGCCGCGCCCTCGCTTGCGCTCGACACTTCGAGTTTCCAGCCCTTTCGCTCGCAGTATTTTGAGTACATGCGGAACAGGTCGCCGGCGAAGAGGGCAGCCTCGTCGCCGCCCGTGCCGCCGCGTATTTCGAGGATGGCGTTTTTCGAGTCCTCGGGGTCTTTCGGCACGAGCATCAGTTTGATTTGCTCTTCGAGTTCGGGGATGCGCTTTTCGCAGGCCGCCACTTCCTCGCGCGCCATCTCTTTGAGGTCGGCATCGGTCTCGTTGACGAGGATGTCCTTGCTCTCTTCGAGGTTGCCGAGCAGGTTGGCGTATTCGCGGCGTGCGGCCATGAGGTCTTCAAGTTCCTTATACTCCTTGGTGAGGCGTACGTAGCGGCCCTGGTCAGCGATGACCGAGGGGTCGGTGATGAGTGTGCTTACTTCTTCGAAGCGCGACACGAGCGTATTGAGTTTTTCGAGCAGTGTATTCAATGTGTTGGATTGTTTGGGGGTGTATGTGATAAGGATATTTTTGTTTTTGGGGGTTCTATAGGTCGCCCGAAGAGGATGGGTGTTCAAAATTCCGCTTCTTCTGCAAGATATTGTCCGCAAACCGCGGCCTGTAAGGCCAGCTGCTCCTAGCCCAGGGCAGAGTGGCGGCGCGAAGCGGCGACACGTCACCCTGGGTTCCCCCGTTGGGGAACGTTGCCGCCCCATCGGGGCAGCTGCATTGATACCGGGCAACGCCCGGGTTCGGGAGCGGCCAGGTGGCGACGGAGTACCATAGGCTTAGCGGGGCGTTGCCCCTATATTATGTAGTTGCCCTTACAGGGCGCGACTTGTCCCGCACGGGGAACCCAGGGTGACGCCGCCAC
>CAVGTD010000010.1:0-45503 GCA_963632215.1 Clostridiales bacterium | reverse complement strand
ACCATTTCCCGCCGCCCCAAGAAACGAAAAAACTATACACACTATCACTTACAGCTTATGAAAACTTTACGCTTATTCCCGCGCCTTGTACTTCTCTGCGCGCTCTGCCTCGTGGCTGCCGCCCAAGCCGTGGCGCAAACCACCACAACCGCCTCGTACGTCTACGAAAAGGTAACGTCCGAAGACGGACTTGTTGCCGGCGATACTTATTTGATTGTGAATGAGGACAACAATGCAATAATGGGGTATCAGAAAGACAACAATCGCAATGGTTATATCTCTAGCGATAAAGATATCTTAACCATTGCAGATAACACGCTGCGTCTTATCACTACTAAAATAGCAACTACAACAGACAACCAATCTCACGCTTACGAATTGACGCTCGGTGGAGAAACTGGACAATGGACTTTATATGACAAAGTAAACGAAGGTTACCTCTATGCTGCAAGTTCAAGTCAGAACTACCTTAAGACAAAGGCGAATATAGACGATAACGGGAAAGCAACTATCACATTTAGTGACGGGAATGCCACCATCAAATTTAATGGCAATAAGACAAACAACGTCATAAGATTCAATCAAAGTAAGGGCTCAAAATTATTTTCCTGCTATGAAGAAGGCAAGCAGAAAGCCGTCCAGCTCTACCGCAAAAAGACCGCCACGTTCTCCATCAGCAAGGCCACCTATGCCACCCTCTACCTTGACGAGGCTTTTGAAATGCCCGAAGGCGTGACGGGATACACCGTGACCACGGAGAACTACAAGTCGATTGAAATCAACAACCTCTACACCGCCGGCACGCCTGTGCCAGCGCAGACGGCCCTGCTGATTGAGGGCAAGGAGGGCGAGTACACCTACAACGTGATGAGCTACGATGCCGCTGCACCCACGGATAACCTGCTGCACGGCACAACCACAGAGGAAACCACAAACGTGGAAGGCACAGCCGCCTACTACAAGCTCGCGTACGACGAGGAGAAGAACGAAGTGGGCTTCTACTACGGCGCAGAAGGCGGCGTAGCGTTCACCAACGCCGCCAACAAGGCCTACCTCGCCCTGCCCAGCCAAGGCGGCGAAAGTCCGGCAATGGGCTTCGCCCTCACTCCCCACGACGATGCCACGAGCATCCACACCCTCAACGCTGCAAGCCGCGCAAAGGGCGACCGCATCTACAACCTGAACGGACGCAGCCTCACCACCCTCAGCGGCGCACAGAAGGGCATCTACATCGTGAACGGCAAAAAGACATTCGTAAAATAAACGCAAAGACTACGCAAACACAAAATGAAAAAGGCATACATCATCCCTCAGACGACGACCGTACAACTCAGCACAATCAGCATGCTCGCCGCCTCGGACGAACCCGGCAGACACGACGAGTACATTGAAGCCGCCCAGCTCTCCAACGACCGCAGTTGGAGCAACGAGGAGTGGAGCGAGGAATAACCGAGGCATCGCCTCGCAGTCTGTACAACAAAATTGCCGCGCTGAAAGCGCAAAAGTAGAAGTCTTTACTTTTGCACTTTCAGCGCGGCAACTCTTTGGGGCTTGCTGACCGCCCCGTACTACAATTCCGCACTCACTGCGGCAATCTTCGCCACGGCCTGGCGCGCCTCGTCGAGGGTGAGCGTGAGGGGAGGGAGCAGACGCAGGATGTTTGTCGACGCCGCCCCGGTGAACACGTGGGCATCGTGTACCAAACGGCTGCGCATCTCCTTGATAGGCTGGTCGTACTCAATGCCTATCATGAGTCCCTCGCCGCGCACGTCGGTGATGTGGGGATTGGCGGCTTGCAGCTTGCGGAGTTCCTCAATGAGGTAACTTCCCACCTTGGCGGCGTTGTCTACGAGCTGTTCCTGCTCCATCACGTCGAGCACGGCAAGGGCTGCGGTGCAGGCCAGATGGTTGCCGCCAAAGGTAGTGCCGAGCATACCGTAGGTAGCCTCGAACTTCGGCGAAATGAGCAGCGCGCCCATGGGGAAACCATTGCCTATGCCCTTGGCGCAGGTGATGATGTCGGGGCGCACGCCGAGGTGCTGATGGGCGAAGAACTTGCCCGAACGGCCGTAGCCGCACTGTATTTCGTCGCACACGAGGATGGTGCCCGTCTCGTCGCACACCCGGCGGAGCGTCTGCATAAACTCTTTCGTGGCCATGCGGATGCCGCCCACGCCCTGAATGCACTCCACGATGACGGCAGCCACGTCGCCCTTGCGCAATTCGGCGGCGAACGCCTCGCTGTCGTTGAGCGGCAGGAAGGTGACGTGTCCGTTGCTGTTGACGGGGGCTACAATCTTGGGATTGTCCGTAGCCTCCACCGCCAGCGACGTACGGCCGTGGAAAGCCTTGCCGGCAGCCAGCACGCGCTTGCGCCCGGTGTGGAACGATGCCAGTTTGAGGGCGTTCTCGTTGGCCTCAGCCCCCGAGTTGATGAGGAAGAGCTGATAGTCGGGATAGCCCGAGGCGTTTCCCAAACGCTCCGCCAGCTGCTCTTGCAGTTTGTTGACCACGGAGTTGGAGTAGAAGCCGAGCTTGCCGAGCTGAGCGGTGAGCATCTCCACGTAGTGCGGATGGCAGTGTCCGATGCTTATCACGGCATGGCCGCCGTAGAGGTCGAGGTAGTCCGTGCCTTTGTCGTCGCGCACGTGGCAGCCCTTGCCCTCCACAATATTAATGTCGAAAAGGGGATATACAGGAAACAGGTTCATTTTGTCGGATAATTGGTTTGAATAGTATGGACAAATGCCAGTGAATACCCATCGGTGTATTCACGATTGATTATGGTTAGCGTCATGTCCACAAACCGCGCCCCGACGGGGCAGCTCCCCATAGCCCAGGGCAGAGTGGCGACGCAAAGCGGCGACACGTCACCCTGGGTACACGATGTGTAGTAGTTTGCGCCCTGTAAGGGCAGCTCCCTTGATACCGGGCAACGCCCGGGTTCATTAGCGGTTGGGCGGCGTATTTATATGTCCGTTGAAAATCGCGGGTTTACGGGGCGTTGCCCCTATGTTATGTAGCTGCCCTTACAGGGCGCAACACATCCTGTACGGGGTACCCAGGGTGACGCCGCCACTTCGTGTCGGCTCTGCCCTGGGCTATGGGAAGCTGCCCCGTTGGGGCGCGGTTTGCGGACATTATCGTTGCAATTTTGCACCGAAAACATTTGCGTATTGAACACCCTGCCCTTTCAGGGCGCGGTTTGTGGACAAACCATCGTGCGTTACGGTGGATTTGTTTTCGGGGGAACGCCCTTTGGCGTTTAGAACGCCACGGGTTTGAGGCGCAAGCCCGTAGTCTCTTCGAGGCCGAACATGAGGTTCATGTTTTGCACCGCCTGGCCCGACGCGCCCTTAAGCAAATTGTCGATGCACGAGGTGACGAGGAGCTTGTTGCCGTGGCGTTCGGCGTGGATGACGCACTTGTTGGTGTTGACCACCTGTTTGAGGTCGACGGGCTTGTCGATGTAGTGCGTGAAGGGAGCTTCGCTGTAAAAGTCGCGGTAGTAGCTCTCCACCTCCTCGATGGGGGCGTCGCAACGAATCACCTCGGTGGCGAAGATGCCGCGCGGGAAGTCGCCCCGGTAGGGGATGAACTCCACCTCGCCGCCGAAGTCGGGCTGAAGCTGGCGGAGCGACTGTACAATCTCCGGCACGTGCTGATGCTCAAAAGCCTTGTAAATGCTCATGTTGCCCGTGCGCCACGAGAAGTGGGTGGTTGCTCCCGGCTTTACGCCCGCCCCGGTTGAACCGGTAATGGCGTTGACGGCGATGTCGCCCGTGAGCAGCCCCGCCTCGGCCAAGGGGAGCAGGCCCAGCTGAATGCAGGTGGCGAAGCAGCCGGGGTTGGCCACGTGGAGGGCGTTGAGCAACTGGGCGTGGTTGAGTTCGGGCAAGCCGTAGACGTAGTCGTTGTCGTCGGCCGCAAGGCGGAAGTCCTGCGCAAGGTCGATGATGCGCACGTCGGCCGGGATGTAGTGTTCGGCAAGGAACTTGGTGCTTTTGCCGTGTCCGAAGCAGAAGAACACCACGTCGACTTGGTCGAACGGCAGCTGGTCGGTGAAGCGGAGGTCCGTTTCGCCGTAAAGTCCCTCGTGCACGTCGGTCAGCAGGTTGCCGGCGTTGCTCTCGCTGTTGACGAAAACAATTTCGGCATCGGGGTGGTTGAGCAGTATGCGGCAGAGTTCGCCGGCAGTATAGCCCGCGCCGCCTATTATTCCTATACGTATCATAGCGGCGGGCGGATTAGTCCTCGTTGTGGTTGGCGTAGAACACGCGGAGCGGCGTGCTAAGCACCTTGATAAAGCCCTTCGCGTCGTCGGCCGTCCAGCCCTTTTGCGTTTCGCCGTATTCGCCGAACTTCGTCTTCACAAGGTCGTCCTTGCTGTCGACGCCCACTGTGCTGAAACCGAGCGGACGGAGTTCGAGGATGACCGTGCCGTTGACGTAACGCTGCGAAGAGGTGAGCATCGCCTCGATGTCGCGCATGACGGGTTCGAGATACTGGCTCTCGTGCAGGAACATGCCGTACCAGTTGGCCACCTGGTCCTTCCAGTACTGCTGCCACTTCGACAGGGTGTACTTCTCCAAGAAGCGGTGCGCCCCGATGATGAGCGCGGGAGCGGCTGCCTCGAAGCCCACACGGCCCTTGATGCCGATGATGGTGTCGCCCACGTGCATGTCGCGCCCTATGCCGTAGGCCGCGCCTATCTCCTCCACGCGGCAGATAGCCTCGATGGGGTCGTCGTAGCGAGTGCCGTTGATGGCTTTGAGTTCGCCCTTTTCAAAGGTGAGCTTGAGCTGCTCCGTGCCGTGCTTGGTCACTTGTTTGAGGTATGCCGTCTCGGGCAGTCCCTGTGCGGAGTCGAGGATTTCGCCGCCGCAGATGCTCGTGCCCCAGATGCCCACGTTGTAGGAGTATTTGAGTTTGGTGAAGTCGGCGAAGAAGCCGTGGCTGTTGAGGTAGTCCACCTCCTCCTTGCGCGAGAGGTTGCCGTCGCGCGTAAGGGTGATAATCTCCATGTCGGGGCACATCACGAGGAACGTCATGTCGAAGCGCACCTGGTCGTTGCCCGCGCCCGTTGAGCCGTGGGCAATGGCGTCGGCACCGATCTCCTTGGCGTAGCGCGCGATGGCCATGCCCTGAAATATGCGCTCAGACGAAACGGAGATGGGGTACACGTTGTTGCGAAGCACGTTGCCGAACACCATGTACTTGAGGCTCTTCTCGTAGTACTCGTGCGTAACGTCGAGCGTCACGTACTCCTTTGCGCCGAGTTTGTAGGCGTTCTCCTCGTTGGTCTTGAGCTGTTCTTCGCTGAAACCGCCCGTGTTGGCGCAAGCGGCGTAAACTTCGTACCCTTTTTCCTTGGCGAGGTACATCACCGTGTATGACGTGTCGAGGCCTCCGCTGAAAGCCACAACTACTTTCTTCTTTGACATAGCTGTATCGGTATATATATTATAGGTGTGTTCGTTGTTATTCGTGCGACTTGATGAAGTCTATCACGTCCTGCGGAATTTCCACGGGCAAGGGGCGGTCGGGGTGGCGAGCCGGGTCGAAGAGCATGCCTGTGCAAACGCAGTACTTGCGGTTGGTGCGTGCCAGGACGTCGCAGTTGATGCAGCAGGGAGCTTCGGGCGTGCCGCAGCCCTTCCAGTACTCGTCGTCCTGCGTGAGTTCGCTGAACGGCACAGGCACGTAGCCCAGCGAGGTGTTGATACGCATCACGGGGCCCGAGCTTGTAAGGCCGAAAATCTTTGCCTGCGGCCAGCGCACGCGGCTCAGCGAAAAGGCAAGCCGCTTGATGCGCGTGGCCAAGTGGTGGCCGCGGAACTTCGGCACCACAATAAGGCCCGAGTTGGCCACATAGTGCTTGTTTTCCCAACTCTCAATGTAGCAGAAGCCCGCGAACTCGTCGCCGTAGAGGGCGATGATAGCCTTGCGTTCCTTCATCTTGGTGGCCACGTACTCGTGCGTGCGGCTGGCAATGCCTGAGCCGCGCACCTTGGCGGCGTCGGTTATGGTGGTGAGTATGGTGTCGACGTATTTCTCGTGGCTTGCGTCGGCCACGATTACTCTGATGCCATCGTCGTATTCTTCCATTTCTGTTTTTGTGTGTTGTATAGTTGTTTATGGTTGCTTTTCGTTAATGTTTCGCCTCACAGCACGATGCTCTTCAACGCCGGGATTACGCCGGCAAGCTCGTCGGTGAGTTCCTGCCTCGTGGCGCTCTCCTGTATAATAATGAGTATGGTGTCGTCGCCGGCAATCGTGCCCAGCACGGTGGGGAGCTTGTGCGAGTCGATGTCCGAGGCAAGCCCCGCGGCGTAGCCCGGACGCGTTTTCAGCACGGCCATGTTGCCCGAAAAGGCGATGGAAAGGAAGCCCGTGTTGCGCAGGTACTGCGGCACGATGTCGGGGCGCACCGTGCGGTGGTACATGGGGCTTTCGGGCAAGATGTAGCGGTATCCGTCGGCGGTAAGTATCTTGGCGGCGTGGAGCTTGGTGAGGTCGCGCGAGAGGGTGGCCTGCGTCACGTTCCACCCGTTCTTTGCAAGTTCGCCGAGTATCTGCTCATGGCTGCTCACGTCGGTGCTGCCGCTGAGTATCACGCGGAGCACCTCCAGGCGCTGCATTCTGTTGCTCATGTGCTTGTGGGTTTCGTTGGGGGCTGTGCGTCTTCCCCGCACTGCGGCGCGGAAGACTGTATAAAATACGGTTGTATGCTAATGTTCGCTGCAAATATACAAACTAAATTCACCGCTACGCCCGTTTATGCAAATATTTAGTGCATAATGCGAATAATTCTTCACCTTGCGCTCGCTCGTCTGCGCCGCTGCCTTGCGATTTGCTTTAACGGGAACAACAAGCTACCTTTGCAGCGTGCAACCGCAACCGGGCGTACGCCGCCCGGCACAAGCCGTGCAGACACGGCCCGACACGTTGGACAAAGAAAAGGACAACCGTTATTTTGCACCACAATGAAACGAACGACTACCCCCCTTGGCAAACTCCTGCTCACGCTGTTTGCCCTCCTCATAACGGCGGCGCAGCCCCTTCGCGCCCAAAGCGGCGGAACGGACAGCGGCAACGGGCAAACGGAGGTGGAAGAGACCGAAGTGCCCATCATGACGCAGGTAGGCACCACGCAATACAAGGGGAAGACCATTCCGCACGTCATCATGCCCTCGCTGCCGAAGTACGCCCCCATGACGTTCAAGAACGACAAGGAGCGAGAGCAGTACAACCGCCTCGTTTACAACGTGAAGAAGGTGCTGCCCTGGGCCAAGCTGGCCAAGCTGACGCTCATCGAGACCGTCGACGTGCTGGACCAGCTACCGGACAAACGCTCGCGCGACGAGCACATCAAAATGGTGGAACGGGGACTTAAACAACAGTACGGGCCAGCCCTCAAAAAGCTCACCCGTTCGCAGGGCCGCCTGCTCGTGAAACTCGTCAACCGCGAGTGCAACCAGACGGGCTACGCCATCGCCAAAGCCTTTATCGGTCCCTTCAAGGCAAACCTCTACCAGGGCATCGCCGTGCTCTTCGGCAACAGCCTCAACAAGAAGTACGACCCCGAGGGCGACGACCGCTACACCGAACGGGTAGTCCGCATGGTCGAAGCCGGCCTCATCTGACCGCCACCGCCCTTGCCCAGCCCCTGCGGCGCACGCCGCCGCTCCCCCACCCCGCACATCCCGGAAAACCTCCCCCCGGCCCGCTCATCACTACCCCCGGGACAGTAAAAAATATCCCCGACCCAGTGAACAAATACTTGCAAGTATTCAATCGTCTACTTGCAAGTATTCAATCTGCTTCTTGGCAAGTATTCAATCGTCTACTTGCCAAGTATTTATCAACAACCCCGGAGTTCGTGTTGACGAACCCCGGGGTTACTATGTTATTCAGGAACTTCCGCGCACTTACCTTATCCACGCAATGTTGGTGGTTTTGGCTTTCTGCCCGTTACCGTAAGCCACGCCGACGGCACGAATGGCTGCTATGCGCTGCTCTTCGAGCTTTACGCTGTCGTTGTATTTCTGCCGCATCTCAAAGTCGATGTCGCTGCGAACCTGCTTTTTGACCTCCTTTGCCAAGTCGAGGGCTTCGTTGTAGCAAGCCGCTTCGGGGTCAACCTGAGCAAGGAGCGCGGCCACATCGCCGGCTGCCTCCTGCGTCTGCGTAGCTGCCCAAAGCGTACGTGCCTGGTTGAGAAGCTTGAGGTTGAGCTTGTCGCGATAACGGTTGTAGATTGTCAACCCCGTTTGGACGGCCTGGTCGCCACCTGCGGAACAAGTGGGAATGCTGACGCAAAGCGCGATGGCTTCCTCGTACTGCTGGAGGTCGGCAAGGCGTTGGGCCTCTTTCAGAATGTTCGGATACTGCTCGTTGTAGTAGTTCATTATCTTCGCACGCCCGTCAGCGAGCATCTGAGCCACCTTGTTCGACTTGCCGTTGAGCTTACGGAATGCGCTGATAAGGGCTTTCGTCTCGTTGATGCCCACGCCGTTCACTTCAACGTACGAGCTTGAGAATTTCTTCCGGTTGATGTTGTCGACAATGTAGTAGGTTACGCCCAAGTTGTAGACAACCTGAGTGGGAGCACTGACGATATGCTTGTCAAGCACGTCGAAACGAGCCGTGAGGTAGAACTGGTTGTAGGGAGCGGCAATGCTCATGCCGCCGTCAGTTGCCACACGGTTGAGAGAGTTAGTAAAAACCTGCACGGCCGCGTCGGGAATGGCCTCGTCTTGCTCCATGACAGCCACGTCAAGGCCTATTTCGCACTCCTGCGCCTTTGCGCTCTCGCTAAGGGCAAAGGCGGGCAGCAGGGTGGCTGCCGCAAGGGCGAGTTTGTATAACGATTTGTTCTTCATTGTGATTGCTTTTTTGTTTTTCGTAATGTGCTTACTGTGCCTCACAAGTCATGCTGAGCCTAATCCTTTTACTTTTCGCCAAGCACGAGCATGCACTTGCCCAAGCCCTGATTGATAATTTTCGACTCAATGTTGTAGGGAGGCTGCTTCAAGAACTTGCGCAGGTCGCGTGCAAAGTCCTCAGTGTCGATTGCGCGCTGACGGCCATTAACATCCTTGTAGAGAGGGATGCGCACTTGCTCAAAGTCCATCATGTCCTCGCTCGACTCCCCTTTCGAGAAGCGGTGGTTGACGGTGTTGTCGTCCACCCAGTCGGTTATAATCTCAGAAAGTTCCAAACCGTTGAACTCCGTTTCGAGGTCGAGGCCTGAACCATTGTCGAACGTGCGGATAGAGAGAGTCACCTCGCGCCCGTTGGTAAGCAGTTCGTCGAAATAAGTCTGCAGTTGCGCCGTGAAGTTGTCCATGTTGTCCTGCACAGCCTCTTCGAGCAGCACGGGCAGTTCGGCACTGATAGTAGGCTTGCCCGTACCCTGCGCGCCGGCCACCGTCTTGCCCGTGTAGCTGTCCTTGGCTTGCAGGTTGTAGGTGATGCTCGTGCGCGGTCCCGTTTGGTTTACATTCCAGTCCAGTTCAAGGATGATGTCGCACTTGGCTCTGCGCAACAGGCGGTCGCGGTCGGTCTCGGCAAGCGAGGCATCGCTCGTCTTGCTCTTGATAAGGCTGTTCTCGGCATTGCTGCGCTCCACGTTTTTAAGGAGCTGCTGCATATCCTTGAGGGGGAACTGCCTGTCGGCCATGAGGATGTTGAGTTTGGCAATGACGTTGTTCACGTCCTTGTCTTCAATGAAAGCCTTTTGATAGTTAGGCGAATAAACGGTAGTGCCTTGGTTGTCAAAAGTCTGCATGTAGCCGTGCTCGTTGCACCAGCGGTCGCTGGGCACCACCATGAGCGTCGGCTTGCGTGCCTGCGAGAATGCGCTGAGAGTGACAAGGCACGCTGCCAGAATGGAAAATATCTTTTTCATGCGTTGTGATTCAATGTGGTTACTTAAGTACGTTGTCGGCTTTGAGGCGCGCTTTGAGTTCGGGACGCAACACGCGCACCGTTATGGTATAGCCCACGAAAGTCTGTGCTTTCATCTTGTTGCGCGAGTGGGCGCGTTCGTCCACAAGGCTGACGTATTTGAGATACTCGCCGCCGTCGGAAAAGAAGATGTTGAAATATTCTTCGTATCTCTCCTCCGCGTTCACTTCAGCCAGAATGGGGCGCATTTGGCAGCCCTGTTGCCCGTGGGTGATGCCCTTGAAGATTACCTCGCGCACGGCGTTCTTTTTTGCCTGTTCCACGGCATCGGCCTTGTTGCGGCCCGTGCCGTAAACACGGAGGGTTTGCGAGCCATCGTGTTCAACGCCCATGCACTCTACTGCCCGCGGCGCGTAAACAGCCGTGGTAGACGCGCTTGATTTGCAGCCGGTTGTCAGCAGACTAAGGCTCAGAGCGGAACCTGCGACAAGAGCCGCGCTGAAAAGTTTATTCAGGTGTTTCATGATGTGTGTCGAGTATTAAAATTCATAACCGATGTGCAGAGAGAGCGAGCTGACAGCCTTGGGACCGCCAAACCCGTCTGGCACGTGATTTTGATTGATTTGGCTGAAACCGTAAGTCAAGCCAAGTAGCCAAGAGTTGCGCTTTTCGCCGAAACGGGCGCCGACAGTTGGCGCAAAGAAGAATCCGTCGTTCACGGCTGCGCCGATATTCACTGACCAGTAAGGCACAACGCTACGGTCGGTCTGGCTCATGAAGTTACCGCGCGCATTGACAAAGATGGGGAGTGTCCACTCGTTTGCAGTGCCGCGGCGGGCGGAATTGTTGTTGACGTAATACTTGCCGCCGAAGCCCGCGCCTACACGCAAGTATTCGTTGAAGCGGTAGCCGGCGGTGAAAGTGAGCTGGGCTGATTGCATGTTGGTTTTCTCAATCAACACGGTTGAGCCGCCCTCCACTTCGGCTGCGCACCAAAAGCCTTTGTCCGTAAGCTGGTAGTCGGTATAGGCAGGGCGGTTGGGCCGTTGCGGAAGCGTCACCTCGCTTTGCGCCCACGAGGCGGTGGCAAACATTGCCAGGCCTAAGCAAAGTGTGAATGCTTTGTGTTTCATCTTTCTTGAATATTGAGGTGTAAAGATGTCGGATAAAAGAGTTGAGAATCAGAAGCCGCTTGAAAGCCCCCGGATGATGCCGGCCGCCTGCAAGTCGGTGCGCAACTGGTCCTTGCTCACCTGCACGACAGCTCCAATCTTGTAACCGCCCTTAGCCATTTTTATGCGCTCGTAACTGCCGGGCACAACGCTGGCGTACTGCTGATAGGTTTTCTCCTTGCTGAAAAACGCCTTGAAATAGTCGGCTTGCTGCGTCTCAACGGTTGCCGAGCCAGCCAAAGGCGGCGCACTGGGCGTACCCTTGTAGCCGCGGAAAAGCACGCCGTGAACGGCAGCGTATTTCAGCTGGTCGTCTTTTGCGGAAGAAGAGTAAACGTAGACTTTCACCAAGCAGGTTCCTTGCGTGCCGGAACCGGCGGACTGAATGTCGTACTTCACAGAATCGTCGCTCTTGGCTTGCAGCTGCAAAGTGAAGCAGAGCAGCAGCGTCAGGAAAGCCAGAAGATGTTTCATGCAATGTTTCATAGCTTAACGTTTGTGTTTGTTTGTATGACGGGCGAAACTGAAAACGGCTGCGAGAGACTCGTCGCTAAGCCGCCGTTCAGTGTCGCCCGCCGAAATGTGGTTTAAACTGGTTATTTCGATGTGATTTCGCGCAACATCATGCCCGGGAAATACTCCGTAGTGCCGCTTACGTGGGTGAATGTCGTGGCCCCAAGCCCTGAACCCACAGCCCCTTCTTCAAGAGCCATGTAACGGTTGTCCCAAATGAGGTTTTTCACGGGCTTCACCACGCCGACACGCTTGTAGGTACGTGTGCCGTCCTCGTTTTCCAACGTTTCGAGCACCTCGAACTGAGTATCGGTGTCTACGCCCTCCTTCATGCCTACGTAGGCTGTGAGAGGCTGGGTGGTGACGATAGGCGTCATGGCGCGGAACTCCTCGTGCGAGTGTTGCAGCGCGGCCACGTTTTCGTCGAGCGCACGCTGGCAGGCCTTGCGAACCATCATGATGGGGTCGTCAAGGTTTACACCCATAAACGAGGTGTTGCTGCCGCTGCTCTCCTGCTTGCCCACGTATACAAGGCGGTAACTGCCTCGCGCGTTGTTGAAAGCGTCGCGCTTGGCGGTGTCATTCTCGCCCATTGCGTACTGCGTCTTGTAGAAATTGACGGCTACGTCTTCGTTCCACTCCAAGCGGTAGAGGAAAGAGTTGACCTTCACCTTAAAGCCTTTGAGGGTTTCGGCCATGTCGGCTATATTGTCGAGAAGATTGTTATTGCTTCCCATTGCAGCACCCGCAATGGCTCCCAACCCTCGCAGTACGCCGCCAATGACTTTGCCTCGCTTCTCCTTGTCGATATAACGGATGTCGTTGACCACCACAAAGGTGTTGCCGATGAGTTCCTCGCCGGCATCTGCAAGGAGGGCTTGCCCGCGTTGGGAATGTTCGGCAAGGATGGCATCGAACTTAGAGGCATTATACAGACCGCGTTCCTTGACAAGCTCCATGTCGCACGCACCTGTAAAGTAATCGCGGTTGAACCATTTGGCAACCATGCGGCTGGCCACCTGATTTTCTTCCAAGAAAGAGGTGATGGCTTGGTTTTCGTCGTCGCTTTTCGCGCCTTTGAGTTTCTTGTCAAGGTTGACAACCTTGACGCTCAAATCGTGGTCGTTGAATTTGTCCGGAGTCGGTATAGCGATGAACACGCGGCGTATTTCGTCGGCATACTTTTGGTCGGTATGGTTAATCATCAGCGTGTAGAGCGAGCTGCGGCGGTATTTCACATCGTCAGCGTTTGGCGCTTGCTGGGCAAAGCCATGGACGGCAAACAACAGACAGGAGCAGAAAGTGGCTAATTTATGTAGTTTCATTGTACTAATTCTGTGTAAGTGGATTATACATATATATACAAGGTATGTAGCTTTGAGACGAATCAGACAGCTTAGGCATCCGAATTCTATTAGAAGTCCCAATCGCCTTCGTCAATCTTCGTCGTCATGGGGTAGGAACGCTGCTCCTTGGTCAAGGATAAGCGCAACGCCTTGTCTTGACTCAACGTGAGTTTCCTTACTCCTCTCTTTTGCAACTCAGAAACCACCTTGGTGAACAGGGGTCTATAATACGGCCCAGCGGCGCATACCTCGTCGTTCTCATTGATGATTTGTCCGAACTCGCTGTTGTTCCATTGCTGGTTGAACGAATCGTCCGACACGTTGTAGCCCACCATTGCGCGGGTTATCTGGTTGTCGCTCTTTACGATGTCTTTGGGGGCAGCAAAAGCTAAGCCGTTGAGGAAGTTTGTGGCGTTGGCATAACCCTTGGTCACTTCCTGCTGCTTCTGCACGTTATAGGCGTACCACAGACCGTCCGCTTTCTTAACCCATATCATTTTGGCCTTTGTCTCGCGGGGGTTGAACACCTTGCTGTAAGCCGTGGGGACAAGCGTTTGGTTGGCAAGGTTCACCACGCCAAGCTTACTGTCTCCGTTTGATACCACTACAATGTCATGACAGATATAGGCACTTGCATAATCAAAATTTACTACGGTATTGCCTTTAAGGTCCAACACGCCCCATTTTCCGTCTTTTCGCACTGCGAGGTAATTGCCATTGTCGGCCAACTCCGAAAAGGAGACATCCTCGACAGTAATGCCGTCGGGCAAAAGGCTTGCGCCTTTCTCGTTGAGGAGAACGCACTCGCCGCTTTTCTTGAAACCGGCCCAAGCAGCCGACTTGTTGCTGTGCCGCACGGTTTGAAAACCTTCCTGCACCGTGTTGCCCGTATTGTTGATAAATTTATACTCGCCCTCCATAGTGCCCACAGCTGCCAAATCGCCGTAGAAGGAGCTTACGTAAAAGAAGTTCTCATCATTGGCCTGTTTTTTAGGATCTGCACTTGTCTTGAAGTCGAGAACCTGAAACTCTTCCTTTGTATCTACATTTTGATAGCCGAAGGTCATTCCCTTTTTGCTGGTATTGACCCACGCAATCATACTGTTGCTGGGCGCAGCCACATACGTGTGTTTCTTAGGTTGCAAGATGATGGTGCCGTCGCCTTTCATAACACCGGCGTTCACGCGCGTCCCTGGCGTAGAGCTGTATCCCATATATTGGCAGTCTGTGTCGAGGGTGTCGCCCATTGTTATAAGGGCCGACGGGCTGAGTATATAGCTTCCTTTAAGCAAACCGGTATCGAGGTAGTCAAATTCAAACAAGCCCTTCTGCTTAGGCTGAATGGCAATCGTTCCGTCTGCGTTGACAATGCCCACCTTGCCGTTAAGCAGCACTTGCTGCTGTTCTTGTGCGCCAGATGCGGTTGTCACCATTTGCTTGGTAGGCTTTCCGCCCTTTACAATCCAAGCCTTTCCGAAACGGTTGGGACGAGAGATATAGCCGTACGATACGGGAACTACCAATTCGCCAGTGGTAGCGTTGGCAAGTCCCCACTTCTTTCCTTTCTTCAACAGTAAAAGACCGTTGCCCCAACGGCTTACTTCGTCGTACTGCGGCTTCACCACCTCATTTCCTGAAGCATTGACCGCACCGAACTTGTCGCCTTTCGAAACGATGGACACACCCTTTTCAAAAGGCTGCGCCGAACTGTAAAGGAAAGGAACTACTTGCTGGCCTTGGGCGTCAACAAAGCCGATTTTACCCTTGCTGTCCACTTTAAGGCTCAGCTCCTGCGCCTGCAAACCCAATGCACACAGCAGCGCACAACTTGCAATAACAAAACGTTCTTTCATAAGCTTAGGTAATATAAATGTTTCAGAAAAGCAGTCAAAACACTCATCTCTCTTGATTATCATAGGTGTAATAGGCTTGCTTCTCCGCAAATGTAGAGATTTTACCCCCTCCCCGACAAATTTTTCTTGTAAAAACTTGCAATTTGTCAATCCGTCTGCGAACACCCCACGCATTTGCACGTTAAGGCAAATAACGTACCTTTGCAAGCGGACACATACAACCTTTGGAAACTGATGAAACGGACACATATATTCTTTTTGACTGCTTGGGCTTTGCTTATCGGAGCTGCGCCTCTCTGCGCGCAAACGGTGGAAACGGCTTCGACGCAGAAAACTATCGGGTATATCAATGAGGACTCGCTGCTGCACACGCTGCCCGCCTACCACGAGGCTCAGGAGAAGGTGCAGCAACTGCGCAACCAATACAAAACGGAACTGGCCAAGAACCAGAAACACCTGCAACAACAGTACGAGGAATACCAGCAGCAGCTCACTACGCTCACGCCCAACATCCTTGCTTACCGCCAACTGGCTCTGCAAACGCTTGTGGAGCAGAACCTGCAATTCCGCCAACAGGCGGACTCGGTAATAAACGCCACGGAGGCGCAGTTGCTGCGACCTGTCCGCGCGCAACTGCAAAGCGCCATCCGCAAAGTGGGGGCTGAAAGGGGGTATCACGCCGTCATCAACACGTCGTCAGCCGTCGCCCCCTATCTTAGTCCCGTATATGCCGAGGACATCACGCCGTTTGTGAAGTTCCTCTTGCAGTAGGTCCGCCGCTACTCCTTATCACGACTCCTTATTATATATATGTACCCGTCATGAACATCGGCGTATTCGACTCCGGCTACGGGGGACTTACCATCCTGCGCCAAATCACGCAACACCTCCCCCAATACAATTATATATACCTTGGCGACAATGCGCGCGCACCGTACGGCACGCACTCTTTTTCCGTCATTTACCAATATACGCTGCAAGCCGTACGCTACCTGCTTGAACACGACTGCCAACTTGTAATCCTGGCCTGCAACACGGCCTCGGCAAAGGCTCTGCGTACCATTCAGCAGAACGACCTGCCGAAGATTGCCTCGCCCCTGCAACGCGTTCTGGGCATTATCCGCCCCACGGCCGAAGCGGTGGGCGCGCTCACGCAGACTCGCCACGTGGGCCTGTTTGGCACGCCGGGTACGGTCAACTCCAAGAGTTACGACATGGAGATTCGCAAACTCTTCCCCGACATAGAACTCACCTCGGAGGCTTGCCCCATGTGGGTGCCGTTGGTGGAGAACTACGAGTTCGACTCTCCGGGCGCGGACTATTTCGTGAAGAAACGTATCCAAACGCTTTTGCGGCTCGACGCCGACATCGACACCATTATTCTCGGCTGCACGCACTATCCCCTTTTATTGCCTAAAATCCTCAAGTACCTTCCCCCGCACATCCACCTGTTGCCGCAGGGCGAGATTGTGGCGCAGTCGCTCGCCGACTACCTGATGCGCCACCCCGAAATAGAGCAGACGCTCACCCGTAAGGGCGAGGTGACGTACCTCACCACGGAGGACGAGGAGAAGTTCCGCCAGTCGGCCACGCTGTTCATGCACCAAAACGTAACGGCTACGCACATCGAACTCTAAAAGCCCGCATCCCACTGCGCGACAAGAACCACGCCCGCCTAACTCTTTGACTTTGCCGATGTTGCCGCCAACCAACAAAAACGAGCGGCGGTGGGCGTTAGTAAGGGAAAACGTTGTATATTTGCACGTTTTAAAATGTGCAAAGACGGCAAATGCCGCCTTATACCGTGAAAAGCACAGTGCGGAAAAGCACAGCCAAGCGAAACAATAAAAACAATAAATACACAATCAAAACAATGCAAAACAAAGGATTTGTAAAAGTAATTGCAGTGTTACTGTCCTTGATTTGCTTGATGTACCTCAGCTTCTCGTACCCCACTCACAAGTACGAGGCTAAGGCAGAGCAAATGACCGCACAGGGAAAGGACGGCAACGCTTACCTTGACTCGATGCGCAACGAGACCGTTTGGCTCGGCAAAACCCTCAAGGACTGCGAAGCATTGCAAATTGGCCTTGGTCTTGACCTGAAAGGCGGTATGAACGTGGTGCTCGAAGTGAGCGTTCCCGACGTTGTCAAGAATCTCGCCGGCGAAAGCGCCAACGACGCAAAGTTTCAAAAGGCTTACGAGACGGCCAAAGCCCAGAAGGGTGACGTGGACTTTGTAGACGAGTTCGTGAAGGCTTATCAGGAGCAGAACGGCAAGAACAAACTTGCCGGCGTGTTCGCTTCGAAGCTTGGCGAAAAGAATATCAACTACAATTCAAGCGACGCTGACGTAAAGCGCGTGCTCAACGAAGAAGTCAATACGGCAGTTGAGAACTCCAACAAGGTGGTTCGCTCGCGTATTGACCGTTTCGGTGTGGCACAGCCCAACATCCAGATTCTGCGCGGCAAGGGTCAGATTGGTCAGATTATGGTAGAAATGCCGGGTATCAAGGAGCCGGAACGCATACGCAAGCTTCTTCAGGGAAGTGCCAACCTCGAATTTTGGGAAACTTATACGCTGAGCGAGGTAATGCCTGCGCTCAACACTATCGACAAGCGTTTGGCTGGCGGTTCTGAGGCTACGGCCGACACAACAGCTGCCGCTGCAGACAGTACAAAGGCTGCCGACAAGACTGCCCCCAAGAAGTCGGCCGCCGACCAGCACCCCTTGCTTGCCAAGCTCGTTCAGCTTCAGGGTATGCAGGCTAACAGCTGCGTAGTGGGCTATGCACAGGCTAAGGACACGGCTGCCGTCAACGCCATAATTCAGAGCGAGACTGCCAAGAGCATCCTGCCCGCCGACCTCCGTCTGGCTTGGGGCGTGAAGAACGCCGAAGGCATGAAGGCTAACGTGTTCGAACTCTACGCCCTCCGCGCCATCAACGGCGAGCCTTCTATGCAGGGCGACGTGATTGCCGACGCTAAGGACGAGTTCGACCAGCACCACAACCCCATCGTGAGCATGACGATGACTCAGAGCGGCGCACGCGACTGGGCTGCCCTCACGAAGAAGAACCTCAAGAAGTGCGTGGCCATCGTACTTGACGGCTACGTATACAGCGCACCCGTAGTACAGAGTGAGATTACAGGCGGCAACTCACAAATTTCGGGTCACTTCACCACCGACGACACGCGCGACCTCGCCAACGTGTTGAAGAGCGGTAAGATGCCTGCCCCCACAAAGATTGTACAGGAAGAGACGGTTGGCCCGAGCCTCGGTGCCGCTTCTATCCAGGCCGGTTTCACCGCTTGCGTGGTGGCTTTCGTATTGTTGATGGTCTTCATGTGCTGCTTCTACGGCTTCATCCCCGGTATGGTAGCCAACGTAGCTCTGATTCTCAACTTCTTCTTCACTTTCGGCATTCTCACGTCGTTCCAGGCGGCACTTACCATGAGCGGCATCGCCGGTATGGTGCTTTCGCTCGGTATGGCAGTGGACGCCAACGTGCTTATCTACGAACGTACAAAGGAGGAACTCGCTGCGGGCAAGCAGTTGAAGACGGCCTTGGCTGAGGGTTACGGCAACGCATTCTCCGCCATCTTCGACTCCAACCTCACGTCTATCATCACCGCCGTTATCCTCTACAACTTCGGTACGGGTCCCATCCGCGGCTTCGCCATGACGCTGGGCATCGGTATCGTCTGCTCGTTCTTCACCGCAGTATGGGTGAGCCGCATCATCTTCGAACACTTCCTCAACAAGGACAAGTGGCTCGGTCTGACGTTCACCACGGCTATGTCGAAGAACTTCCTCGTAGGCAAGACGGTCAACTTCATGAAGATGGGCAAGAAATCTATCCTCGTGTTCATCTTAGGCGCACTGGTTGCCATCGGCTTCCTTTGCACCCGCGGTCTCTCAAGCGGCATCGACTTCACCGGCGGCCGTAACTACGTGATTGAGTTTGAGCAGAAGGGCGTAACTCCCGAGCAGGTTCAAGAGGCTGTAGCCGAAAAGGTCAACGCCAAAGACCCCACGGCTATCGTCAGCGCAATCGCCATCACGACGACGAGCAACGAGGCTGTCCGCCTCTCTACGAACTACCGCATCAACGACGACAACGAGAGCATCGACCAGGATGTAGAACGCTTCATCTTCGACGCTTTGCACGAGGCTCACCTCATCAAGGCTGACTACAAGACGTTCATCGACCGCGACAACCACAAGGGCGGCTCTATCATCTCCGCTCAGAAGGTTGGCCCGACGGTGGCAGCCGACATGACGCGCGGCGCAATCATCGCCGTGGTACTTTCGCTCGTTGCCATCTTCGTTTACATCCTCATCCGTTTCCGCAACATTGCGTTCTCCGTAGGCTCGGTGGTAGCGCTTGTGTTCGACACATTGCTCGTAATCGGTGTCTACTCCATCTGCTGGGGTTGGATTGGCTTCTCGCTCGAAGTGGACCAGACGTTTATCGGCGCTATCCTGACCGTAATCGGTTACTCCATCAACGACAAGGTGGTGGTGTTCGACCGTATGCGTGAGAACATCGGCTTGCACCCGAAGATGAACCAGTGGGATTTGTTCAACCAGTCGTTGAACAGCACGCTTACCCGTACGGTGATGACGTCATGCACCACGCTCCTCGTGCTGCTCTGCATCTTCATCCTTGGCGGCGACAGCATCCGCTCGTTCTCTTTCGCCATGATTCTGGGTGTAATCTTCGGTACGCTCTCTTCTATCTTCCTCGCTGCTCCTATCGCCTACCGCACGCTTTCGCGCAAGGCAAGAGGCACAGCGGCTACTGAGGCATAAGATAGCGCAAACCACATAGTCCTATCTAATCCATCCGTTTGCCAAAACAGGCAGACGGATGGATTTTTCGTTCAATCGGGATTGCGAAAAGTGAAAAACGGGGGCTAACGGCTTGAAAGATAGGGTTTTGTTGTATTTTTGTACGAATTTAGCCGCAGAAGGCAACACTGAGAAAAGCATAGCATGAAAAGAAGCGCAACAAGAAAGGCACGTAGGACACATTCAACCGGACGCTTTGGAGTGATAACCACCTGCATCAGCACCACCATGGTACTGGTGCTTTTGGGCGTTGTGGTACTAATGGTCACAGTGGGCAACAACTTCAGCCGGCAGCTCCGTGAGGGACTTACCGTGGAGGTGTTGCTCAACGACAGCATACAAAACAAGCAGTTGCTCAACGTTCAGACCACCCTGCGCCAAGCTCCCTATTCGCGCCACGTGGCCTACATCTCCAAGGAGAAAGGCATTGCCAACCTCAATGCTGCCATGGGCGGCGACATTGGCACTTTTGAGGGGTCGACCCCCATTCCGGCAGAGTTTGAGGTGTACATGAAAGCCGAGTACGCCAACCTCGACAGCCTTCAGCGTTACGAAAAGGCGATGCTGAAAATCCCCGGCGTAACGGAGGTCATCTATCCCAAGGACGAGATACAGAGCCTCGACCGCACCATTCCCCCCGTGGGCATTGCCCTGCTCGCCGTGGCCGGACTGCTTGCCATGGTTTCGTTCTCGCTTATCAACAACACCGTGCGCATGAACATCTACGCCCGCCGGTACAGCATACACACCATGAAGCTTGTCGGTGCAAGCCGGCGGTTCATCCGCCGCCCGTTCATGTGGCAGGCTCTGCGCATCGGGCTTGTAGCCGCCGTGATTGCCGGCGCACTGCTCGGCGGAGCCATCTATTTCCTGCAATTCGAGGCCGGAGCCGGCGACATCTACGTCAACCAGCTCATCACGCCCGAAGTGTGGATTGCCACTCTGGGCTGCATTTTCGTTTGCGGCATCGGACTTACCGCATGGTGCGCCCTGCTCTCCGTAAACCACCATCTGCGCATGCGCGGCGGTGACGTGTTCGTATATTAACTACCCCCTACTTTATAAAGAAACTAAAAATGAAAACTACGACAAAGAAGGTCTTCGCCTTCGACCGTGTGAACTTCATTCTCCTGGCCATCGGCATGGTTATCGTCATTCTGGGCATGATACTCATGTCGGGCGGCGGCTCTGACGAAACTACGTTCAATCCCGACATTTTCAACGCCCAGCACATCAAGGTAGCCCCTGCCGTGTGCCTGTTCGGCTACCTCTTCATGGTCTACGCCATCATTCGCCGCCCGCGCGACAAAAAGGCTTCTGAACCCAACGGCGAAAAGCCTACCGACGAATAATCCGGAACACACCTAATAATTAGAGACAAAGAAATGAATTCTTTTGAAGCCCTCCTCATGGGACTGCTGCAAGGGTTTACGGAATACCTTCCCGTGAGCAGCAGCGGACACTTGGCCATTGCGTCCGAACTCTTCGGCGTTGACGGCGAAAGCAACATGGTATTTACTATTGCCGTGCACGTGGCTACGGTGCTCAGCACCATCGTGATACTTGGCGGCGAAATCTGGAAAATCTTAAAAGGCACGTTCAGCCGCCAAAGTACCCCAAGCGTAAATCTCGGCAAGGGCCTGAACCGCCTCAACGGCGACCAGCGGTACTTGCTCAACATCGTCGTGTCGATGATTCCCATCGGCATCGTCGGCGTGTTCTTCAAGAAAGACGTGGAGAAGATCTTCGGCTCGGGCCTGACGGTAGTAGGCATCTGCCTGCTCGTCACGGCCGCCCTGCTCACGTTCTCCTACTTTGCCCGTCCGCGCCAAAAGGAGAGCATCTCCCTGCTCGACGCGTTCATCATCGGTCTGTCGCAGGCCGTAGCTGTACTGCCGGGCCTCAGCCGCTCCGGTACTACCATCGCCACGGGTCTTATGCTCGGCAACAAGAAGAGCAGCATGGCGCAGTTCTCGTTCCTTATGGTCATCCCCCCCATTCTCGGCGAAGCTTTGCTCGACGTGCTGAAAATCGTGAAGGGCGAAGAAATGGGCGGCGGAATCGGCATGCTCCCCCTTGCCATAGGCTTTGTGGCCGCCTTCGTTTCGGGCTGCGTGGCCTGCAAGTGGATGATCGGCATCGTGAAGAAGGGCAAACTCATCTACTTTGCCTACTATTGTGCATTGGCCGGCTTGGCCACACTCGCTTACAGCGTATTCAAGTAAATGGCTCGAAAAGAGATTACAGCCCACTTCATAGCCCCCACAGAGCAAACGGCGGCAGACGCAACGGAGTTTTGCGACCTCAGCGTACTGCAGCGGTACATCGCCAACCCGGACGAATTCAGCGAGGACGGCAATCCATTGCAGGGCGGCATCCTGCCCTGCGTGATGGCTTTCGACAAGCCGCTCCACCTGACGTCGTTCCAGCTCGTTGCCAAGGTGCGATGGATTCTTTCGCGCGCCTTGGGGGTGAAGCGAGTCAAGGTGGGCCACGCCGGCACGCTCGACCCTCTTGCCTCGGGCGTGATGGTGCTTTGCACCGGGCGCGCCACGAAACTCATCGAGCAGATGCAGGCAGGGGTCAAGGAGTACGTCGCCACGCTGCAGCTTGGCGCAACCACCCCTAGCTACGACTTGGAACACCCCGTTGACCGCACTTATCCCACGGAGCATATCACCGAGGACATGGTGCGCGAGGCTCTCCGCCGCTACGAGGGCGACATCATGCAAGTGCCGCCCGTGTTCTCGGCCTGCAAGGTCGACGGCGCACGCGCCTACGACTTGGCGCGCAAGGGCCGTGCCGACGAAGTGGAACTAAGGGCGAAGCCCATCCGCATCGACTGCATCGAACTCCTCTCCTGCCGCCTCGACAAGGGCGAGATAACTATCCGCGTGGTCTGCTCCAAAGGCACATACATCCGCTCTCTTGCCCGCGACATCGGCGAGGCTCTCCATTCGGGCGCGCACCTCACCGCACTGCGCCGCACACGGGTGGGAAAGTTCCCGCTCTCCCGCTGCTTCTCCGTCGAGGAGTTCCAACAAGCCCTACTGCCGGGACATACGGCGACCGGCAGACAGACGGCGGCAACCTCCGAACCACATCTATCCGACAATACAAAAGACAAATAGCATATGAAACTTTCTCAGTTCAAATTCAAGCTTCCCGAAGAACTCATTGCAAAATATCCCGCTCCCCACCGCGACGAGTGCCGCATGATGGTGATGCACCGCACTACGGGCGACATCGAGCACCTCATGTTCAAGGATATTCTGACTTTCTTCAAAGAGGACGATGTCTTTGTCTTCAACGACACGAAGGTGTTCCCTGCGCGCCTCTACGGCAACAAGGAGAAGACCGGGGCGAGAATTGAGGTTTTCCTGCTGCGCGAACTCAACGAGGAACTCCGCCTGTGGGACGTGCTGGTTGACCCTGCGCGCAAAATCCGCATCGGCAACAAGCTCTACTTCGGCGAGGACGATTCGCTCGTAGCCGAGGTGATTGACAACACCACGAGCCGCGGCCGCACGCTCCGTTTCCTCTATGACGGCGACCACGACGAGTTCAAGCGCGCCCTCTACGCCCTGGGCGAATCGCCCCTGCCGCGCTTCGTGGGCCGCGAGAGCGAACCCGAGGACTTGGAACGTTTCCAGTGCATCTTTGCCAAGAACGAAGGCGCCGTCACCGCCCCCACCGCCGGCATGCACTTCTCGCGCGAGATGATGAAGCGCATCGAAATCAAAGGCATCGAACAGGCTTTCATTACGCTCCACTGCGGCCTGGGCAACTTCCGCAACACCGACGTCGAGGACCTCACGAAGCACAAGATGGATTCCGAGCAAATGTTTGTCAACAAGGAGTGCTGCGACATCGTGAACCGCGGCAAGGACGGCGGCCACAAAATTCTCGCCGTCGGCACCACCGTGCAGCGCGCCCTTGAGGCCTCGTGCAGCACGGACAACCGCATCAAGGAGTTCGAGGGCTGGACCAACAAGTTCATCTTCCCCCCGTTCCAGTTCCATGTGGCCGATGCTATGCTCGCCAACTTCCACCTCCCCTACTCCACCCTGCTCATGCTCACCAGTGCCTTCGGCGGCTACGAGTACACCATGCACGCCTACGACGAGGCCGTGAAACAGGAGTACAAGTTCGGTCCCTTCGGCGACTGCCTCCTGATTGTAGACTGACCGAACGTCAAGATTACTGACCGTCTAAGGGATAATGGGTGAACTTTTGCACACCCTGAGTTAAGGGGAATGCCTCAGTTATCCATCGAAACAACTCGCTCATGGCTATGAAGGAATACATTACAATAAAAAATGTCGGACCTCTCCGCCACGTGGAGAATCTTGAGATAAAGCAGTTCACTTTCCTGATAGGCGAATCGGCAAGCGGCAAGAGCACCCTGATGAAGCTCGTTGCCATGATGCGCTACCTCTACAAGATGGTCAACATCCGTTTCTATCTGCGCCACTCTAAGGTCACGAAATCGCCTTTCAGAATACGCCTCGCTTCTATGATGGAGCGTCAGGGTATGGGCAAGATGTTCACCAAGGAGAGTTTGCTCGTTTACCGTGTGGAGATGGCGGACGGAGTTTCCTACGAAATACGCATTGAGGGGGGCAAACCCAAGTTTCCCTCTTCCATGTCGCAGGAACATCTCGGCTTCTACAAGAACTCATTCATTTCAGAGAACCGAAACCTCATCCCGACGTGGGCGCAAAAGGCGTGGAAGAACAAGGGGGCTACGCTGGGATATTATTTCCATGAAACGAACGACGACTTCGGCAACGCCTCCGAGGGCAACAAAGCTGTCAACTTGGAGTATGTCGGCATGCAAATGCTGATTTCTCATCCCAAGGGCAAACCCACACGCTACCAGATTGTCCCCCTTAACAAGAGCCACGAAGCCATTGAACTCACAGAAGCCTCATCGGGCATACAAACGTCCGCCCCTTTGGCGTTGATTGTAGACAGTTTTGCCAAGGACTTTTCTTTCAAGGACGCTTTCAACCGTTCGGTGATGAGCTACCTCTACGAAATGGAGAACCTGAGCAAATTCAAGGCCGTGAGCGAACCGTCCGCTTTGCGCAAGGTCGTAAACATCCACATCGAAGAGCCTGAACTGAGCCTTTTCCCCGATGCCCAGTGCAAACTCATGGAGAAACTGGTGTACACGTCTCTTCATGCAGAGGCCGACCGCTCCGTCAACATGATGGTAGCCACCCACAGCCCCTATATTCTGAACTACCTGAACATCTTGCTCAACCAGACGAAAGGGGACAGAGCCAGACTGACACCTGAAAACATGGCTGCATACCGCATCTACGACGGGCAAGCCCAGAACCTTGTGGCAAAAGACGACAAAGGGCGTGACATCGTAGACAGTTACGACCTTGCGGAGATGATGACTGCTATCTATCACGAGTTTACAAGTTTGGCGCATGATTGAGTTTTTGCTGAAAAACACGCTTCCTGCGCATTTCGGAATTAGTCCAGACCGTGTAAACGTGCCAGTTGAAAAAAAGTCCGCGCCATTTACCGAGACTGACGCAAAAACTTGTGAGGAGGCAGCACACACAACTTACCGTAAAGGCAGCTCATTCAACAAACTCCAAAGCCTCTGCTCTCAATGCGACCACGTTGTCCTGAAAGTGGACAATAGGGGCAAGGATGTCTACGTCGTCGATTTCGAAACCTACATGAACTCGTTGCCGGCAAAACTGTCTGAGGGGAAACGCCGTTGCGACCTTTTGATGACAGACGGCTTGCCGCACAACAAAATCGTTTTCTGCGACCTTTGCTGTTACGACGAACGGCTTATCGAGCCCAACGACAGCCTGAATATGCCCGAGGGCAAACGTGCGAGGGCGCGCCAACAAATGGCACAGTCCTTGGAATTTCTCATCGGCATCGATTTGCTCAGCCACTATATCCTTACATTCCCCGAAAGGGTGTGCCTGTTCGCTTTTAAGTCGTACCGTTCCCCACAGCCGCCAACCATAGCTAAAAGGGACAATGCCGAAGCCAATATGCTGGCAATGGTCACCTCCCCATCGTCCGTGAGCGGCCAGATAGTCACAGAGAACAACGTGATGAGCCACCGTTTTACTTTCGTGCAGAACAAATACCCGAACGTCTACAACTGGTAAACCCACCATTCCCCTCCTTCTCCCCCATGCAGCTAACACTATCTCTCGGCACTAATCTGGGCAACCGGCACGCCAATTTGGAGCAGGCCGTGCGCCTCCTCTCCGTCGAGGCGGGACGGACGGTCGCGGTGGCAACGCCTATCGAGACGCGCCCCGTAGGGTTCAAGAGCGAGAACCTCTTTCTCAACACGGTGGCCGTGTTCGAGACGGAATTGCCCGTGGGCCGGATATTGCAGATTACGCAGGACATTGAGCGGCGGATGGGCCGCACGCAGAAAAGCGAGGGCGGCATCTACCACGACCGGGTTATCGACATCGACCTGCTGCTCTACGGCGACACGTGCCTCTTCACGCCGCAGCTCCAGCTGCCCCACCGCCATATGGACGAACGTCTCTTTGTGCTCGAACCGCTCGCCGAGGTAGCCCCGCAACTCGTTCACCCCGTTTTCGGCAAAAGCGTTGCCGAGCTGCTCGAAGAGCGCAACCGCTGCTCCGTGCAGCGGCTGATGCCGCACGAATGCACCGACGACGCGGCGGAGCGCATAACACTTCTTTTAAGGCAACTTTCAGACAAAGCCCACTCGGTTTCGGCCAGCGACTTGGCTGAAACCGCGCGCCACGAACGCCTTTACCTGCTCCGTACCCCGGGGAACGAAATCATCGGCATGGCCACGCTCTGCATTGACCGCTTGCTCACAGGCGGCAAAGCCTGGATTGAGGACGTGGTAATCGACGCCTCCATGCGCGGACAGGGCCTCGCCCCCATTCTCCTGGCCAAACTCATCGCCGAGGCACGCTACGAGGGGGCGAAAAGCGTAAACCTCACCTCGCGCCCGGCACGCATAGCCGCCAACAAACTGTACCGGCGCATGGGCTTCTGTCTCCGCGAAACCAACGTCTACAAACTGCCGCTCTGACCGCATTTTACTTCCACGACCTTGCTTGCCGAAAGGACCGCAAGGCTTGGCATCAAAATACCCCCGGAGAGTATTCGAGTACTCTCCGGGGGTATTTTAGTCCGCCCGTGGACAAACTCGAGTGCGCCCACGGGCGGACTGCAGTACTTCCACGGGCGCACTCGAGTACGCTGCCGGGCGCACTCGAGTGCATTCGGGGGCGGACTCGAGTTTTTTGCGGACGTACTGCGTCATCGCCGCATCAAATCGTCGAAGAAGCCGAGCTTGTAGAGTTTGAATAGGAGGAGCGAGGGCGAAGAGCCTTGCAGGTTTGCCCGTTCACGGGTTTTGAACGCCCTGTGCCACAGACGGATGAGCCAGAGGGGGAAGCGCAGACGGCTGAATCGCTCATAAGTTCGGAGCAGGGCGGAGAAGCCTTGCAGGTCCTGGCGAAAATCGCGGAGCGTGCGCAGGGCATCCTCGGTCTTGCGCACGAAACTGCTGTTTGGCTCGAAGGCACAGAAGCCTATCGGATTGTCAATGTGCTGCACAGTGGCCCCGAGGGCGGCGAGTTGCTTGCCGAGCAACACGTCCTCGTAGCCGTAGCGCGAGAAACGCTCGTCGAAGGGGCAACGCTCCATCCACTGCCGCTGAATGAGCAGGTTGCAGGTGCAGAGTTCAAGGTTTGGATGCTCGTTGCGCCGCTCTGCGCCGTTGCGCTTCGATGCCGCCGTTTCGTAGAGCCAGCGCAGGTTTCCCGGACCAGAGCCTTCGGCATGGGGGAGGATGGTTGTTCCGCCGTATGCGGCAGCCGCCTCGCCGCAACGGAGGTAGCGGAGCAGGTAGTCGCCGCTTGCCACCTGCCGGTCGCTGTCGATGAAGAGCAAATAGCGGTACCGGCTTTGCTGCGCCAGGAAGTTGCGGATGCGCGCGCGGCCCGTGTTCTCGCCCCTCAGGAGCAAGCGGCAGTGAGGCAGACGGTCAATGGCGCGGTTCTGCCCCACCGTTTCGGGGCAAGTCGACCCGTCGTCGGCCACGAGGATTTCGTAGCGCAACCCGGGGACAAGGCTCGCCTGCCGTTGGAGTTCCTCAACGAGGCCTACGCAACAGTTATTGTACGAGGGGAGAAGTATGGATATTTCCTCAATCATTTTTCAGCGTTTGTCTTTCGCCGCCGCACGGCATAGAGCATTTTCCTCACGACTGCGCATCGCGTAAGCAGGGCAAACAGCGCGTATTTAGCCGTATAGGGCCGCAAAGGAAGGGGGAACAGGCGGCTTTCACCAAGTCGGCGTATTTGCCCGTCATACTCCGCCGCCGAGCCGACAAGCTGCGGCAGCATATACACCGCGTCCATGGTCAGTTGCGCCACTCGTCGCGCAAGTGCCTTCCGCTCCGTTCCCTTAAGCGTATCGCGCAACGTCTGCAAACGCGTCAGCACGCCAAACAAGCTTTCCGCCCTGTGGCGGCAGTGGGCAACGTCCTCGCTCGTGGTGATTGACTGCGTGCGCACACGGTAGTGGTAGGCGCAAAGCCCGGTCTCAGCGGTTGTCCCGGCCATGAGCATGAGCTGTGGCGTGAAGAGTTCGTCCTCGTGGAGCAGGTTCGGCTCAAAACGCAGCGAACCGAGCAGTCTTTTTTTGAACACGTAGCCGCAAGCCGACGCACGCAGGTTGCGGCGCAGCATGTAGTCGGCTCCAGTGGCGTAGGTACGGACTGCAAACTTGCGGACGGCACTCGGTTTTTCCTTGTGCGAAAAGCGGAACAGCAACACGTCGGCTTGCCCCTTGCGCAAGGCTGGCAAAAGCCGCGAATAGCTTTCGCTGAACAACTTGTCGTCGCCGTCGACAAACTGGATGTACCGTCCCTGCGCCAAAGCCAGGCCAGCGTTGCGCGCGCTGCTCAATCCGCCGTTCTCCTGCCGCACATAGCGCACACGGCCCGGGAAACGCTCGTCCAGAAAAGCCTCTAAACAGACCGCCGAACCGTCGTCTACCACAATCGCCTCGCATTCCCCGGGCTGCAAAGGCAGCCTCAGGACGCTTGCCACGCATTCGGCAAGCATCTCACGGTGCAGGTTGAAATAGGGAATGATGAACGAAAGAAGGAGCATGGGCTTGGTGGCGGAGTGTTTCTCAAAAATAAGCTTTTCGGCAAAGTTAGCGATAAAATCCGACGGCACGCCAAAGCCTCAACGGGGGAACGAAAGCACGTATGCGCCGTCGGTGCGCACGTCGTGCAGGGGAACGCCCGCCTTGCGGCACTGCTCCGTCCACCGTTTGCGCATTTTTTGCGAAAGCGTGGGGGCAAGAACCACCGCGGCGGGCTGAAGCACACGGCTCACCTGCCCGTAGTCCGCATAACAGCCGCCCGACACCACCAGCACGTCCACCTTAGGGCGTTTGCCGCCAGCCGATCGGCTCGTCTCGATGCTTGCGCAATGCAGCCAGTAGACGCGTTTCCCGTGGAACAGCATGAAGTTTCCGCTCCGGGCAAAGGGGGCGCATTCCATGCGGTTCTCGTCCACAAAGCGCGGTTCGGGCATACGCTGCGGCTCAAAGTAGTTGCTGCGCACGTAGGCCAGAGCCGCCTTTGTGCTGTCTGCCGAAACCGACGACACAAGGAACGCCCGCTCCCTGCCGTCCACAAAATGCAATACGGTCGCTTGCGGCAGTTTGTAGACGGCTATCATCGCCCGTCGGCTGACAAGGGCGTTTGTCACCACGCACTCCGTCGCCACGCCCAACAGCACGACGAAGAAGGCCGCCATCCACCGCCGCCGCACGCGACGCTCGCGGTGGGCGAAAAAGCCGTACATCGCCACGGGCAATGCCCAAATGGCCAACAAGACGGACAGGGGCGGATAGACCTTTACCGTGGCCAGTGGCCACGAGGACAATGCGCCGAGCGAGGCGGTCAGCACAGAGATGACGGCTTGAAGCCCCTTCGCCAAAAGGAGTTTTAGCCCCAGCACGGGAAGGGCAAAGAAGAGCAACGCCCCCACGAGCAGCACGTAGGCAAGCGGCACCACCACAAAGTTGGCCACGAGGGCATAGGGCGTAAGCTGGTGGAAATAGTAGAGGACGAGCGGCAGCGTGCCCCACTGCGCACTGAGCGACACCTGGGCAAAAGGCACGACGACGTTGCGCAGGAGGTTGTAGGCGCGGCGAGCAAGACCGTTTCGCAGAGCCGGGAACAGTTCGGAACGGACGCGCAGGAGCGTAAGTCCCTTGCGCCGCGAGCCATGTTCGCCGTCGTCCACACGGCGCACCGCCCAAGGCGGATCAACCCAAAGGGGAAGAGGAAGGCGTTGCCACACGTATTGCTGCACAACGATGATGGAGAACACGGCCACGAACGAGAGTTGGAAGCCCACGTCGAAAAGAGCCAGCGGGTCGAGGAAAAGCAGCACAAGAGCCGCCAGCGAAAGGTTGTTCACGCTGCTTCGGCGGCTGCGCTGCAAAGCCTCGCCAACCAACATCAGGGAGAGCATGGCCGCCGCACGGAGCAGCGAAAGCGGACTGCCGGCCAGGAGGGCGTACGTCCACACAAGGACAAACAATGCCGCCGTGACGCACAAACGGCTGCGGCGCGAGCGCACACGGGCAAGCACAAGAAAATTGAACACGCTGAAAAGTATGCCCAAATGCAGCCCCGAGAGCGCCAGCACGTGGCTCGTGCCGGTAGATGAGAAGAGGTCGCGCGTGTCGTCGGCAAGCATGGCCTTGTCGCCCAGCGTCAGGGCGGCGAGCAGGGCTGTTTCAGTCTGCGAAAACAGGGCGGAATACTCCCTTTCAAGCACCTTGCGCCAACGGCCGAAAAGGCTCATCACGCCGTTGGCGTTGCCGCCGGTCGAGAGTTTCCTCACCGCCCCCTTAGGCACGAACGCCGTGCCGCTGAGGTGGTGCGTGGCAAGGTAGTTTCCGTAGTTGAAATTGCCGGGATTGCCCCCTTCACGCCCCGTTCGCATCAGGGCGCAAAAGGCTATGGTTTCGCCGGAGTTGAAGTCGCCGTCCTCACGAGACAGGCGCACCGTAACGCGCTTGCCGTCCCATTTCGCATTGTCGTCCGTGAGCCTTACGGTGAGCGTAAGGGTGCTGTCGCGCACCTTCGACACGTCCTCTACCCTGCCCACCCACAGGCGGCTGTCGGTGGGGAACGAGGTGAAGACCTGCTGGCTGTGAAGCCGCGTGAGCAGGGCGAAAACAAACAAGGTGCTGAGCCAAACGAGGCAAAGCACCTTGAAATATTTCTTTTCGGCCGACAACGCGCGCTGTTTGGCGGCTCTTGCAAAGCCCCATACGCCTGCCAGGGCGCAGACCACGGCAGCCACGGCCCACCAAGCGGCGGACACGCTCCCCCGTGCAGCCCAGGCCAAGGCAATGCCCGCCACGGCGGCGAGGGCAAAGCGGAACAAAGGAGCTTGCCGCCACAGAGCCTGCGGCAGGGGACGGCGGTCGGAGACGGGTTGCAGCGTCATGGCGCAAAAGGGAGGCGGGACAAACCGCCCGTTACAAATCCGTATTGCTTACGCGCACCGACCAGTCGAGAATGCCCACAGACACTTCGGCCGACACCCAACGTCCGCCCGAGAGGAAGAACGTGAGGCGGTAGTCGTAACCCCGGTCGAGAAACTCCTGCTTGGACCAGCCCAATTCCTGCGAGGAACGCAGGAGCAGCAGCATATAGGGAAGGTCGACCTTCACCGTTTCGTTGCCCGTAGCCTTGTTCACGATAGAGAGCGTGGCGTTGAGTTCTGGACGGTTCTCGTTGTAGACAATGCGCGAAGTCATGAAGTCGGCGTGAGCCGTGGTGGAGTTAACGGCAGGACTGTTCCATGCGGCGTAGGGCGTATAGCGAAGCGGCGTGCTTTCAGAGACCACGCTGTGGTCCCAGTTGACGGTTTCGTTGCGTGCCGTGAGGGTAATGTCGTAGTCGTTTACGTCAATCCCTTCCTCCTCGCTCACGTTGCGCAGGGTGACGCTAATTTGCTTGGTGTGGCGCACGAGCGAGCAGGTGTCAGCGGTTACGTTCCCCGTCTTCACCGTAACGGGCTGCGCATTGTAGCCCATCCAAAGCGTGTCGAGCGGAGCTTGCTGATTGTCCACGAGCAGCGTGTCTGTGCCGGGCAGGGGCGCAGTGTCGAGCATGACGCTCAACGCATTGCGCGAGAAATCCTTTGCCGTGGGCAATAGCGTGCGGAACTTTGCGCCGGCGGTGGCTTCGCAGTCCCGATAGGGTTTCTGCCAGGCCACGGTTTCATAGTAGTACGTGCCGGGGGCAACGTCGAAATGCACCTTGAAACCGTCTTGCTTCAGGGGACTTCCCTCGGCGTTGTTCTCCACCGTTTGCGATTGCAGGTACTTTCCGTCCTCGTCGAACAGGTAGACGGTCAAAGCCCCCACATGGTCGGCGAACATATTGGCGCGCTGCAGGTTGTAGTCGTATTTGAAATGTATGTCCAGCCCTTCCTCAACCTCGCAAGGGGGCAAGTCCTCGCTCATCTGCGAACAGGCGGCAAGGAGCAGCACTGCGGCCATGAGGATCGTAGGGGTGAACAATTTATGGGGAAAGAAGTGTTTCATGCCTTGGCTTTACTTCGTAGGTTCATGGGTGATGGATAGGCGGCTCGCCGCTTAGTGTTCTTGCAGCAAGAGGAGGTTTTGCTGCGCCTCGGTGCAGCCGGCGGCCTTGGCTTGGTTGAAAAGTTCAACCGCCTCCGTTTCGTTGCCCTCGATGAGGGCCGCCACGCCGCGCGCATTGATGGCCTGAGGCTCCTGACCGCAGTGTTTCAGGTATTGCTTGGCCGTGACGGTGTCGCCCTTGCGCAGGGCGGCGTTGGCGGCGTTGATGTTGGCGGCCGCATTGTCGGGATAGGTGTTGGCGGCCGTCTCAATCACGTGGTTGTACTCTTCCGACCCAGTCGGGTAGAGCGAGGCTATGCGATACATCTTGGTGAGCGAGAGCAGTTTCGGGGCGGTATCGATGAGCCGAGCGGCATCCTTGTCGCTCATGGGGCGTATCTTGTACTGCACCTCGTAGTCGGAGTGGCGCAAGTAGGGATAGTAGGCGTTGAGCATGGTGCGGTAGGCCTCGGGGAACTGCTTTTTTAGCTGCTGGTCCTTGGCATCGGGTTCCATGCCGGAACGTATCACGCTGAGGATTTGCTCTTTTTCGTCCAGGTTGCTCTTCACCACAAAGGAGTCGAGCCCTGCCCAGTCCTCGGGCGTGGCGCTGACGTGGTAGATGCTTGCCGGCAGGTCGTACTGCCGCATCACGTAGTTTTTTAGCGTGGCGGCGCGTCCCTGAGCCAACCGCTCGTTGTTCTGATACGAACCCTCGGGCGAGGCGTAGCCGTGGATGCTTATCGAGGTGATTTCGACGTTGGCGTTGTTGCGCACGGTGTCGATGGTCTGCATGATTTTGTGCAGCTCGGAGGGGTTGTTGTGGTAGTCGGGGTGCAGTTCCGTACGGTTTACGGGGAAGTCGAGGTAAGCCTTTCCCTGCAACGAAAGCACGGGGTCGTCGGCCGCCACTTGGGGCTGGGCAAAGGCGGTGAAGCACTTGTTTTCCCAGTGCGGATTGATTTCGGCGGGTTTCCCCGCGCTTTTGCCCGTGAGGTTGCCGCAACCGCAGGTGTCGACGTTGATACGCACCGTGGCGTTCGTCATCCACGGCTGGCAGTCGGTGGTTTCGCAGTAGTCATAGCTCTGCGAAGTGTGGTTCTTGCGTTGTATCTCAATGGCGTCGGGGTAGTTCTTGCTGCCGTTGCGCAGGTAAACGAGGTGCTGGTTGCGCCCGTTGACCATCACCGAGCGCATCACCTCGGTGTTGCCCTTGCCGTCCTCAATGACGGGAGTGAACACGAGGGTCTGGTTGGAACGCATTTGCAGGCTGTCCATCACCATGCGCCACTGCACGACGAGCAGTCCTGCGGCGGCTTTGGCTTTTACGTTCTCCGTACGCACGCCGCCCGTGGCCGCACGCTTGGCGGTCAGCGTGCCGACTGGCAGCAACAGAAGCAGGGACAGGAGGGCGAATATCTGTTTTGTGGATTTCATTTCAGAAGGGGTTTTCAAGCGTTTCAGAATACGTACATAATGGCGAGCACGGCCTTGTCGGGACCAAAGTAGTTTTTGTGTCCCTTATCCTCCATCGTGCCGCAAGCCTCGCAGGGGAACTTCTTGTACTCAATCCGCTGGTAGCCAACGCCGAGCGAGGCTTCGAGGTTCCAGTGGCGGCTGAGCATCCACTGGTAGCCGTAGGTAAAGCCGCCGCCGATGTTCCAGCCCTCGTAACGCTTGCTGTCGAGGTCGGCGGGCCAGTTGCAGAAGGGGAGCTTGAAGTGGACGTTTTTCATATTGAACTCGCCGCCCATCACGTGTACGCCCACAAAGTGGCCGTTCATCTTCGAGCAGGGCCACCAGCGGTATTCGCCAAGGACTTGCCAGTGCTTGAACTGCTTGTTGCGGTGGGGCGTGTTGTTCCAGAGGTTTAGGCTATAATAGCCTTGGAGCGTGCTTTTGCGCCCGATGCCCAGTTCCACCCCGATGTTGGGCGTAAGTGCGGCGTCGTAGAGCAGATTGGTCTTCACGGCGACGCGCTGCGCGGCAAGAGGCAGGCAGCTAAGCAACAAAAGCAGAAGGATTGCGCTTGTTTTTCTGTAAAGTGTCATACGTGCTTATTGTATCGTGCATACGGGCGCAAAGTGCGTTCGCTGCGTATGCATTGCGTGCTTGTTTTGTGTTCTGTGGGCAAAGTTATAGGTTTTTAGCCTTTAAGGCGTTCCTTTCTCCGTGAAATACCACGAAGAGGGCAATGTCTTTCTCTTTCTTGGTCATCGCTTCTGTCTGATTTACACCTACAAAAGTAACTGATATATCCAAATTTCTTGCTGCCTCTTAAACAAAAGGAAAGAAGTTCCCTTGCACCGACTGTTCCAAAAAAAGGAGCGGCGGTGCCAGGGAACTTCATTTTCAGAGTGTCAACAGCACGGTGGCTGACGGAGCGTTACTCCTTTGCGCCGTTGTTTATCCAAGCCTTTATCAGGTTGATGAGGTCGGTCTTGGTACGGGCTTCAAGGATGTCGGCGTGGTCGTGGTGGAGCAGCCCGTCGCTCTCGAGCACCATGGGCAGGAGGCTCTTCGAAGCGTTGTTGGGATTGACGAGCTTGTAGTCGGGGTTCGACTTCGAGTCGACGTTGACCAAGCAGCCGTAGCTCTTGTCGGCCGTCAGGAAGAGATTGCGCGGCGCGCCGCCGTTCTGGCCGTGGCAAGCCACGCACTTTGCGCCGAAAACGTTCTCCTGAATGGCTTGGTACATATCCACGTCTACCTCGCCTATGTCAAGATGCAGCGTGTCGTTTACAATGCTGAACTTGTCCTTGCTGACGGATACGAAGCTGACGATGCGGTCGCGCACGTTGTCGATGGCGCAGATTTCCACCTCGGTCACTTCGTCGTTAAGCCCCGACAGCTTGGTGCTGACATAGTTGGCGGTATCGGGGAATATCTGCACCGACTTGGCCGCATTGGTGTTGTCGTCGTTCTTGAACGCAGCCAGCACTATGCGGTATGTACTCGGCCAGGAGTCAACGCCCGTGATTGTTCCGGTGAGTTTCACGGTGAAGCCCTCGGCGGGGATGACCGTCGTCTTCTCCGGGATGCGCCCCTCGTCGCACGAGGCAAAGGCGAGGACGCACAACAGCAGCGAAACGATTGTATATTTCATTTGTCGCATTTGTCGGATTGTCTACGTTAGAAACAGTATTGCAGCTGCACGGTTGCCGAGTGGGTAGCCAAGCCGAGGTTGTCGTTGTCGCGGTCGAGCTGCGTTTCGTGGTTGGTGCGGCCAATGTACTGGTACATGGCTTGCAGCTTGAGGTTGCAGCCCTTGAAGAAGTAGTTCACACCCACAGCTGGCATATTGAGGAAGCCGTCCTTGCTCGTGCTGTTGCGGTTCATGAAGTCGTAACGGGCAGCCACCTGCACACGGGGAGCCACGAAGTAGCCTGCCTGAACGTAACCGCCCACGTAGTTGTAGTGTTCACTGATTTTCTGACGCTTTGTGAAACCGACGTTCATCCAGTACATTTCGCCGGCAAGGTAGAGGCGGTTGTAGAGCAACGCGTACTCCACGCCGAAACGCGCGTCGTTGGTGCTTTCGCTCTCGCTCTCGACGTTCATCGACCCCGACACGCCGATAAGCATCTTCTTCTCGTGGAGCAGGTTGGGGTTGCCCTGCGTAGTGGGCATCACGCCCCAAGGCATGTACGTGAGGCGGCCGGCGTAGAGCAACGAGGGAATATGCCAGTCGTCGGAGAGGGTTTTCGAGGCGGTGTTGACCGAAGAGCCTGTGCCGTTGAACAAGCCCACTTCGTAGCCGAACTTATCCTTCACCACGCCGTGGAGTTCCACGCCAAGGTCGAAGCCGGTATTCATCGAGGGGGTTACGGCGTTGAGCACGTAGGGCATAATGGTGGACGTGGTGAGCGACGTGGGGAGCTGGGGGAAGAGCGTCTCGCCGAGGGTGGTGAGGTAGGCGTGCGAGAAGGGCGTTTTGAACTTACCCACGCGGAGTTGCAGGGGCTTCTTGAACTCTACGTCGAACCACGCTTGCTGCAGCAAGTTGCCGCCGCTCTTGGCCGCATTGATAGAGAGGTTGAACGACACCTTGCCAAACGCCTTGCCGGTGAAGCCGAGGATGGCGTTGGGGATGGCGAAGCCGGAGTTTTCTACGTTGTCCTGGTTGTAGGCTTTGTCGAGGCCTTCGTCGTCGTACCAGTTGAAGTTGCCGCTGGTCTGCACAAGCATATAGGGTTTGAAGATGAAGTCGCCCTTCTTGCTCTGAATGACGAAGCCCTTGCTGTTGGCGAGCGAAACCACGCCGTTGTCGGTGTCGAGGTCAATGCTCTGATAGCGGATTTTCGTCTCTTTCTCTTTCTTGTCAGCGGGGGTGTTGTCGTTGGGAGTGGTTGCAGTCTCGGCAACTGCGGGCTGCTCGCCGATGGGTTCGGTTGCCGCGCTGTCGGCGTAGGTTGCGAATGTGCTCATTGCGGCAAAGGCAGCGAGCGTAAGGATATTCTTTTTCATAAATCTGTTTTTCTTTCAGGTAACTGGGTTAAAGTGATTCCAAGAACTTGACAAGTGCGTCGCGGTCCTTTTTCTCCATCTTTTTGAAGATGTTTTTCGAGGCTTCGCCCTCGCCGCCGTGCCACATGATGGCTTCGACGAAGTTGCGGGCGCGGCCATCGTGCAGGAAGCAGGTGTGGCCGTTGATCTTGTTTTGCAGGCCGATGCCCCAAAGCGGGGTTGTACGCCATTCGTTGCCGCGGGCCAGACCGCTCACATAGTTGTCGTTAAGGCCTACGCCCATAATCTCGGACCCCATGTCGTGCAAGAGGAAGTCGGAATAGGGATGAATGGTCTGCTTGCCGAGCCAGGGCAGATGCGTGCCGTTGAGCAGCGTCGAGCCGGTGGAACGCGTGTGGAGCGTGGTGACGTGGCAGAGGTGGCACTTGGCTTTGTAGAAATTCTGTTCGCCGATGCTCACCATCTGGCGTTCGGAGATTTCAGTGTCGCCGTACGTCACCTTTTTGCTCTTCGAACCAAGGCGGCGCGCCGGAACGCCAAGACCTTGCAGATACATGTCGACGTTCTCCATGTCCTCGGTGGACACTTCGAGTTGTTCGTAGAGCAAACCCATCATGCTGCCTTGCGACATCTGTGTCTGTCCCTCGCAAATTTCCTCGGGATAGCGGCTGTTGGTCACGCCCATGTCGCTCGAAAAGCCCAGTTCTACGGTGAGGTCCTGATGCTGCGCCTTGTTGCCGGAAACGCCCAGTCCAAGCACGCCCTTTTCGGTGACGTAGTTGCAACGGCCGCTGATGCCGTATTCGGGGTAGTTGCTCTTGGCGGCAAGGGCTTCAATCTCGGTGGCGTCGAGCGACATTATCTGTCCCATGCCCACGTGGCGGAGGGGCTGGCGCACGGAGATTATCAAGTCCTCGGGCTTCACAGCCTCTGCGGTGGGCTTGCCGTAGTTCTTCGTGCCGTCGGTGTACCACTCCGTAATTTTGTATACGGGGTAGGTAAGCTTGCACTCTTCCTGGTCGGGACCGAGCAGCACCGTCTCTTCGGGCATCCACTTCACCTTGACCTTGCCTTCGGGGCTTACGCCCTGCACGGCCTGGTCGTGGAGTACGCGGCCGTAGTCGGCAAAGATGGCGCCGTTGGTACGGGTGACGTAGACGAGCATGGACGAGAAGCCCGTGTTGCCCGAGGCCTGGGTGTACCCTTCCTCGTCCTTTGCGCCGTTGTTCCAGCTTTCCCAGTTGTTAGCCGGCTTGGTGCGGCCGGAGTTGCGGTGGCAGCTCTCGCAGGAATAGCCGGCATAGACCGGACCAAGGCCGCCGCCCTCGCCGTTGGAGCTGGTGCGCGGGTTTTTGTAGAGGCGGTCGCCGCGGTTGAATTTTTGGGAGTAAACGCCGCTCACCCAATCGGCATCGGTGTCGTAGGCGAAGGTCGACTGCGTGAAGATGGTGGAAGTGCCGGCCGAAAGGGCGTAGCCCGAAGGCACTTCGATGTCGTCAGCGTCGATGCCCTCGTCGCTCTCGCACGAGGCGAAAAGCGCCAATGCGCCGATAAGCGGAAGCCATCCCGTGAGTGTAGATAACTTTATCATGAATGCAGTTTTCTTGTTTATTTTGGTTGGTGCAGCAAGCCGTCTGAACGGTCTTTTGCGCTGCAAAGTTACAAATACGCCAAAGAGCAAACCACTTTTCCGTGGCTTGCTCTCAGGGGGTATTTGTCAGTTTTTCGCCGGATGCTCCCGATTAGAAGTCGTGCGAAAGGAACATATCCGCGAAGCTCTTTCCATTCTTGTAGGAAACAGTCCAGTAGTTGTAGAGGTCTGTTGCGTCCTTCTTCAAGAGGTATGCCACCTGGTACATATAGTTAGCCCAAGAAGCGGCGTTCTGTTCGTTGTAAACGATGTCGGCGTTGTCTGAAGATTCAGCCTTGTCGCTTGTAGTACGAGCCACACCGTTGCGGAAAGCAAGGAACTCGAGCGTGTGGAAACCGCGGATGCCCTGCTTAGCCTCGATAGCGTCGTCGTCGTCACCGTCAACCCAGTCCAGATTGTCGAATTTGCCGGAGTTGAGGATTTCCACGATGTTGTCCTGGTCGAGGGGCCAAGAGTCCATGTTGGGGTCAAGACCTTCTGCGTCAACGGGACCGAAGAGGAAGGCTTCGCTTGTTTCCCAGGGCTGGCGTGCGTCGAGCCAAGCCTGTGCCACTTCCTTGAAGTTAGCGTCGGTAGGATTGCTTCTGAAAGCCGAAACCTTGTCGAAGAGGTTTGAGTTGCCGTCCATCAAGTCTTTGTAAGTGGGCTTCACCACGTTCTCCACGTAGCTCTTGATTACGGGGTCGAGCACAGAGTTCTTGTTGATGGTTGTGCTCTTCTCAATGTACGACTTAAGTTCTTTGAGAGTTTCGTTCAGCGCGTTGCACTTTTCCTGAGCGGTCTTAGCCTCGTCGCAAGCGATGTTGTTGCGGAAGGGGTCGGGGATAGCCCAGATTGCTTCGGCGGCTTCGTTGATGGCGGCCTTCACCTTTGCGTCGAGTTCGGCGTTGTTGGCTGCGATAAGCGAAGCCAAAGAGTTGGCGGCTACCTTGCCGTCGCGCGAGCCGTAGTAAGCGTTGCGCACGGAGTAGATGTTGTTGCGGTAGTCCTCACGAGAGTGGTAGCTGTACCACGACTCCACTGCGTAGAGTGCCTTGGTGTGGTCGCCGCTTTCCCAAAGATTGAGAGGGTCGCCGATCTTTGCTTCGCCTACCTCGTTGGCAATATTCATGCAGCCGTCGAGAATCTGCTCTACGCAGACGAAAGCTTCCTGGCCGTCGTCTTCATCGTCGCCCTTAGTCTGTTCTTTCTTGGTATCGTCAGCGTCGTCGTCGCACGATGCGAAGAACACGGGAGCGGAAAGCATTCCCAAAGCAAAGAGGGAAGCGAAAAGGAATTTCTTTTTCATTGTGTGGATAGAATTATTTGTTGTTTTGTGATTTCAGTATGCAGTAGGGAGTCTTAGCGTTTTGTGAACCAGCCCACGTAGGCTACGCCGATCGAGAACTCGTTTTCGTTGTTGTACGCCGTTGAGCCGAAGAGTTTCTTCGTGCCGATGTGGCGCGTGGTGTAGTCGGCCTTCACCACGAGGTTGGGCAGCGCATACCAGTTAAGTCCGGCGGTCCACTTGCTCACTTGGCAGCGGGGGTCCATCACCTGCTTGCCCTCGCCCTTCTCCTGCGGGTTGTAGTAGTCGTAGCGTGCAAAGGGGTAGAACACGGGGCACTTGGGAGCGTGGAAGATGCTCTGCAAGTTAAGTCCCACCTCGGCGCCGTAGCACATGGCGTTCTGGGCCGTTACGCGGAACTTGCCGCTGGCGTAGCTGTTGTTGGAGTTTGAGGAGTTGACGGAGCTTATCTTCGACGAGTTGTCGAGTTCGCCCCAGATGATGTTGGCGCGGGCGGTCACGTACTTGTTCTTGTACTGTGCGTCGGCTGAGAGGATTTTTACGGCCGACTGTCCCACGCGTGAGTACTTATAGGTCTTGTCGGCGTTCTTCGTCACGTCGTGGCAGTAGTAGCCCGACACGCCGATGCGCAAGCCCGGCACACCGTTGTAGTTGATGCGTGCGGCGTAGCCCGGCGACGAGAAGTTGTCCGTTTCGAAGATGCCCTGCTTGCCGCTGCCCACCCAGTTGTCGCGGCTGAATCCGTCGGCGTTCAAACCGGCCACTACCATGGCTTCGTAGTCGAAGTTGGCGTAGCCCTTGCCAAACGTACCGTTGATTGCCAAACCGGTTTCGTGCCACGTAGAGGGGATGATGGTCGTTTCGCCCTCGGGACGGCTCGTGCCGAAGAAGTTGATTGGCTCGTGGTGAGAGTTGGTCAGCCCGACGGGCACAATCATGTGGCCGGCGCGGATGTTGAGCCACGGGAAGGCCTTGTAGGTAATGTGGAACTGTTCGAGCGCCACTTCGCCGCCTTTTTCCAGTTCGTACTCGTACTCCATGTTCTCCGTGGGTTCGAGTTCCTGGGCAAAGCCTACGCCGCCCGACTCGAACTCAATCTCTGTGCCCAACTCCCAGCGGGGCGAGAACTTGTAGTCGAAAGCGAATACGAAACGGGGAATGGATATCGTGTTGCGGTGTTCATGCGAGTTGCCGGTTGACAGACCCGAGTAGCGGTTTGTGCCGTAGTTCAGGAAGCTTGCCACCATTTCGCCGTAGCCGCCGAAACGGAATTTCTTGTAGTCCTCGTCGGAATCAATGGCTTTGATTTTCTTTGCCTTGTGGCCTTCGCCCTCGCCGCAGCAGGGCATTTGGGCAGGAGCGGGTGCCGGGCGGTTGGCCTTGGCTTCGAGTTCGTTGGTACGTGTCTGGAGCGTGTTGAGCTGGCTTTGCAAGCTGGCTATCTGACTGGCCAGAGCCGTCTTCACCGAGTCGTCAGCGGCCTTGGCCTTGCAGCAGCCGTCGGCGGCGGACTTTGCGGCGGTCTTGCCTATGCGCACCACCACGTAGTCGCCCTGTCCGGCGTAATTGCTCGTGATGAAGCAGCTCTCGGCAAGCCCCTTCTTCTCAATCAGCTCGGTCTTCACGCGGTTGGCGCGCGTCTTTGCCGTGGCGAGGTTGGCGGCGTTGCCGCTTTCGCTGCTGCTGTACGATTCTACGTAGACGGGGATGTTGCCCTGACGGATTTCCGCAAGGTTTTCCTCAATGCAGCTGAGCAGGTTGTTGTAGGTGGCGTTGTTGCCGTTCACGCCGAGGCGGAAAATGTCGTCGTTGGCGTTGAACTTAAACTCGTAAGAGCCGTCTTTCACCGTGCTCAGCACAGCCGTCTCGACGGGCACGACTGCCGTGGCCGCCTGAACGCTGCCAGCGGCCGCGCAGAGCGCGCCGAGGGTGAGGATTGCAATTTTGCTTTTCATTCGTTGTTCTTTATTCTTTATATGTGTGTTCGTTTGCTTGGGGAATTGGGGCGTACAACTTATTACAAGGCGCCGGCTCACTCTCGAATGAAATGAATGAGAATAAAGAACGAGATTGCGCGAGTGGACGTGCCTCTGTGCCGTTGTGTGGCGCTGCGGGCGGCGTGTCCTGTGAAAATCCGGCAGCCGGGTTTCATTTCAGCTGCGGGCTTTGTTCCTTGCCTCAGAAATGGAAAAGAGAAAATTGACGAAGCTCGTGTGGAAACGCCCCTCGGCATCCGCTTTCCCGGTCTGTGCGCTGTTCTCACTTGTGCGCTGCCGTGCGCCGGCTCGTGGCTTGTCAGTGCCGGCAGCCTTGTAATAGGTTGTAGCCTCAGCCGCGGCAGCAGGCGTGCTGCACAGTCGCGGTGTCGGGGCGGCTTTCAGCGTTTTTCCGCTTCTTGCCCGACTTTTTCTTGGTAGTCTTTTTTGTTTTTGTGCCGCCGTCCTTCTTTGCCGGAGTGGCAGGAGGCGTGGCGCAGGTCACGGCGTCGACTTTCTTCTGCCCTTCTGTTTGCGTGCCGCCGGCGTACGATGCGCCGCCAACCGCAGCCGCCAGAAGGCAGGCCGTGAGCAACCGCTGGGGGAATGCTTTCATAAGTGAATGCAACGTTTAATTTTTCAGGTGCAAAGTTAAAGGGGCTTACAAGCCCCCACAATCACACCATTTTAGCAAATAAACGGGGCTGTGGGTAAGGATTTGCAGCCCGTTGTAACCCCGAAAATGCCAAAATACCCACTTGTAGGTATTAGGGGCTGCTGCGGAATGCCTAAATTTGCAGACGAACGGGAAAGGGTGCATCACGGGTGTGCCCTTTTTCTGTGTGTAAAGAAATTTTGAAGGATGGTATACAACAGTAGCTACAACTACAAGGAGACCGACCACATGTGCGACGTGATATGTGACGAGCCTTCTCTTTTGCAAATGATTTCGCGCTTCGGCATTCCCCTCGGCGTGGGCGACCAGAGCGTGCGGCAGGTTTGCGAGGCCCACCAGGTGGACACCGACACGTTTCTCACCGTGGCCAACTTCATACGGCGCGGGGCCAGGGGCGCGGCCGACAGCATCGACAAGGTGAGCGTAAAGTGCCTGACCGAATACCTGAAACAGGCGCACACGTATTTCCTCGACTTCCAGCTGCCCACCATCCGCCGCAAGCTGCTCGAAGCGCTCGACTGCTCGCAGACGGGCGAGGTATCGTACCTTATCCTGAAATTCTACGATGATTACATGGCCGAGGTGCGCAAGCACATGCAGCACGAGAACCGCAAGGTGTTCGGCTACGTGGAGCAGCTCCTGCAAGGGCGGCGCACGGGCGAGTACACCATATCGCAGTTCGCCCGGGGGCACAGCAGCATCGACGTGAAACTGCAAGAGCTGAAAAACATCATCATCAAGTACTACGCCCCCACGGAACAGGCCGAACTGCTCAACAACGTGTTGTTCGACATCTTCACCTGCGAAACTGACCTGCGCATTCACTGCCAAGTGGAAGACGACATTTTCGTGCCGGCCGTGGAGATACTCGAAGAGAAAGTGGGCATACAGGAGGACAACCACGCCGCCGAGGACGAGAAACGCCCCGAAGACGCCCTCTCCGACCGCGAGCGCGAAATTGTGCACTGCGTGGTGTGCGGCATGTCGAACAAGCAAATTGCCGAAACGCTCTTCATCTCGCTCAATACCGTGCTGACGCACCGCAAGAACATCGCGCGCAAACTCAACATCCACTCCGTGGCGGGCCTCACCATCTACGCCATTGTGAACAAGATTGTCAACATCGACGAGCTGCAAGAGCGCGACGCAGCCACGGGGGCGTAACCGCCTCCCGCCCATACGGGCAAAAACGGCAAAGGCCGGCAAAAAGCCTCCACGCATCTGCGGGGCGTTTTGCCGGCCCTTGCCGTTTTTTCACGGGACGCGGCCCTATTCAGCCGCAAGCTCTCCCTCAATCACCCAGTCCGTGATGTTTCCCTGGGCGGAGTCGAAGTTGATGCCAATCTTTGTGACGGGTTTACCGCTCAGGGCGAACCGTTGGTGATAGTTCTTCAAGTTTATTTGACGCATGGCCTGCTGTGCGCTCTTGTTGAGTTTCAGTTCTATAATGTAGAGGTCGGTTTGGGTAAGCATCACGATGTCTACCCTGCCCTTTGGCGTATGCACCTCCACGTCGACAAGGAAGTTTGTCAGGAGCGAAAAGATGACGAAGAGCATCTGCTGATAATGCCCCTCATAGTTCGTCACATTACAGTAGGGCACAGTGCCAAGAAAGTCCTGCAACAATTGCAGAGCCTCGTCCATACGGTTCTTTTGGATAAGCAACGACATCCGGGCCACGGTAACGTCGCCCTGCTCGGCCAATGAGCCTTCAAGGTAGTTGGGAAGAAGGCTTTCGTACAACCCCACCCGTATTTCCTTGTTGGGAATGTCGAGGGTGTAGATGGTGGTGTCCTCGTCGTAGTCCTTTATGGTGACGTAGCCGCTCTGGTAGAGCAGGGGCGTGATGGTTCTCATGCTCTCCGTCGGCGCGTCAAAGGCGGACGCCAACACTTCTATCGGGGCGATACGGGCGGGAAGCACGTTGAACTTGCGCAGCATGTTAATAAGGTAGGTAGGCGTGCCGGAGCTGAACCAGTAAGCGTCAAGCTTCTTTCCGGCGAAGCAGTTGAGCAAGCTGTACGGGTTGAACACGTCGGGCGACGGCCACGCGAAGTGATAGCCGTCGTAATGCTCTTTCAGTTTTTCCACGGTTTGCTCCCTTGTAAGGTTCAGTTTCTCGGCCAATGCGTCGATGTCCTCCGCCATTTGGGTGAGGAGTTCTTCCTTGGTGATGCCGCAAATGCCGGCATATTCCTCTGACATTGAGATGTTGGTAATGTTGTTCAGCTCGCTGAAAATGCTCACCTGCGAAAACTTGGTGATACCCGTGAGAAAGACGAAACGGAGCATCTTGTCGCAGTATTTCAGGGGACTGTAAAAGTTGCGCATAATGTTGCGCAGACCGTCAAGCAGTTCATTGTCGTGAACCGCGTCGAGCAAGGGGGCATCGTACTCGTCGATAAGCACCACCACCTGCTTGCCCGTTTTTTTGTAGGCAGTGTCAATAAGGTTGATGAGCCGTATGTTCGCCTCTTTGCTCGGGGCGGCAATGCCCCATTTCGTTTCTTCGTCTTGCAGCCGGCAAGCCAGAAACTCTACAAGCTGCCCTTTCGTCGCGAACTTGCCGCCGCTCATGTCGAAGTGCAGCACGGGATACTCCGTCCACTCTTTCTCAAGGCTTTCAATGGCAAGCCCCTTGAACAACTCCTTTTTGCCCTCGAAATAGCTCTGCATCGTGGTGACGAGGAGCGACTTGCCGAAACGGCGCGGGCGGTTCAAGAAGAAATTCTTGGCACCGGCGTGAGCCAAACGGTAGACATACTCCGTTTTGTCGATGTAGAGTTTGTCTTCCGTGCGAATCCGCTCAAACGTCTGTATTCCTAAGGGGTATAATTTCAGTGCCATGGTCTTCTTGCTTGATTTTGCGAAGATAAGAAATTCATTCAGAACAAATGAAGCGCAAGGCGGCTTAATAATCGTTCGGCCAAGGCGGGCGCGGCGGCTCATTGCTTAGAACTACAAGCGGAGCAGCCGTCCGTATCCCCGGGGTTGTGGATAAATACTTGGCAAGCGGCAGATTGAATACTTGACAAGGAGCAGATTGAATACTTGGCAAGAAGCAGATTGAATACTTGCAAGTATTTATCCACTACTACCGAGCTAAGAACAACTACTCCGGG
>CAVGTD010000009.1:0-46603 GCA_963632215.1 Clostridiales bacterium | reverse complement strand
GATTGTTTCATAAAAGTTCTGCCCGTTGGCGGAATTAAGTCGAGTTTACAAACAGGAGTAAAAAGCAGTGCGCACCGACAGCCTTCAGCAAGCTAATAAGGTAAAAATCAGTAAGATTAAGCCGCCGCGCGCACAATTTTCGCGCAAAATTCGTCCAAATACTTGAAATCTGCAAGCACCACTCTCAAAATCTTTTCAAGGCAACGAACCGTTGACTATCGCCCACCTCCACAAGCAAACGCCACGTAAAAAATGCTTGCCAAAGTTCCAATATAACCATGATGGGCAAATCTTGCCTCTCTTAGGAGACTGTTTGTGTCGGATAGACACCTTGCATCGCCCCTGCCGTGCAAGGGGGAATTTCTTTTTCCCTGCAAACGAGCGTCCGAATATGTCGTTCGGCAGGGAACGCAGCTTTTTCGTCACATTTTTTAGGATTAATTTTACCCCCCCCGAAAATTATTTACATTTGTTGCCGAATAAAGTTGTTTGGCGGTACGCCGCCGTCGCCCTTCACATTTTGTACTCTTCATATAACCCACAAATACTTCACTCTATGAAAAAGAATCTACTGTTTCTTTTCGCACTCCTCTTGTCCATGGCCGGACTGACGGCTAAGGCGCAGGTGGTGTTCCAAACGTCGAGTGCGCCCGGCGAAAGCGACTGGGCTACAGACACACATTGGTATCGCATTCTTTGCAACGATGGCAATGGTTGGCTCTCTACAGGCAGCAGCTATGTCAGCTCCGAAAACCTCCGATTGACCAATGTGGCTACCGACACGTCTGACAACGGACTTTGGTGTGTGGTGGGCGACGACACCAATGGCTATCAATTCTACAACAAAGCCTCGGGCATTACCAAAACGCTCGGTATGACGGGTAGCGATGGCAGTGCGCATGCTAAAATGTACACCGCCGACGATGCTACCACCAACTCGGCCACCACCACGTTCTATAAGGTAAATTCAACTGCCAGCGGCGTAACCAACGGTTTCTGCTTCCGCATGGCCAGCACGGGCAACAACTATTGGAACAATCGTAACTCGGGTGACCTCGCTCTTTGGAATGACAGCCGTGCCACGAGCGGAACGGGTTCTGCATTCACTTTCTACGAACCATTGGCTGACGCCACCACCCTCTTCACCTACGTAGCTTCAGTGGACAACATTACCGAGACTACTTGGCAAGCCATCACCTCGAAGAGTACGGAGAACAGCAAATACTACTGGAACCTCGATGCCGACGGCACCACCATCACCACCTCTGCCTATACGGGCGGCATGGACGAGTTTCCCGCGACGGCTCAATGGGCTTTCATCGGCAACGCTACCGACGGCTTCAAGATTTACAACCGCGCCAAGCAGAAGTACGTAAGCGCGGTGCGCAACGGTACAACTAAGACCTACGTCACGCTCGCCGACGACGGTTCTACGTTCTACGCATCCAACTTCCTCCGCGCTCAGCCCGCCAACGCGTTTGTGCTTACTTCGGAAAAAGACAGCCGCTACTTCCTCAACTGGGCCGATAGCAAACTCATTTGCAGTTGGGCCGCCAGCACCGATGCCGCCGCCCGTACCGACGTGGGCAACGCCATTGTGGCCGTCAGCGCTAAGGACCTGATTGAGGCTGCACAAGCCGTGAACTGGCCTACCTACACCGCCCTCAACACGAGCTGGCAGTCGATGCAGGCCAACGTGCTTACCAACGCCGTGGGCTACCCCTCCGACGCTGACAAGACGAGCATGAACACCGCTTGCACCAACAAGAGCGACTACGCCACTGCTAAGAGTCTCTACACGCAGTACACCACTGTGGCCGACGGCTACTACCGCCTCGTCAACGCGCAGAAGCAGACCGCCGACGGCACGGCCATGTATCTCACCCCCGAGGTGAGCGGCACGAACCTTTACCTCTACAAGAAGAGCGGCACAGAGAAGAACGTAGACAACGTAGTGAAGATTACCACCAACTCCGACGGCAAACGCATTCTGTGGGTCAACGGCAAAGCCATCTCCACCAACCCCGGTCGCAGCAACGGCAGCGGCCGCCGCTTCTCGCTGGTCGACGAAAGCAGCGCGGGCCAGTTTATCTTCACCCCCACCACGCTCACGGCTCTCTTTTTCGTAGGTGAGCAGACCAACAAAGACAGCAATTACAACGGTCTCCACTCCAACGGTGCCGACGGCACGCAGGTAGTTAACTGGAGCTATTCGACCAATGCCTCAAACGCCTCACTTTGGTACATCGTGCCGGCTACCGAGGTAGAGGTTTCGCTCAACGCTCTCAACGGCAAGAGCTACTCCACGGCTTACCTGCCCTTCAACGCCGCCATTGCCTCCGGGAGCAACGTGAAGGCTTACACCGCCGCGCTCAACACAGCCAAAACGGCTTTCAACCTCACCGAGGTCACGGAACTCCCCTCCGCTACGGGCCTTTTGCTCGTTGACGAGACTACGGCAGCCACTACCGCCACGCTCTCTATCAGCAGCGAAGCCACCACCGCCTCGTCCGACCTCACGGGTACGTACTTCCCCATCACGCTGACCGACACGCAAAAGTCGCAGTACCTCGTGTTCGGCAAGAGCAACAACGTGGCCGGCTTCTACTACCCCGGCACGAACCTCACCACCATCGGCATGAACAAGGCCTACTACGACAACAGTTCTGCAAACGCCGGCAGTGCCATCGGCCTTGACTGGGAAAACCGCGTGACGGGCATCAACGCCGCCGATAGCCACATCGCTCCCTCGGCAGCCCCCGTCTACGACCTCAGCGGACGCCGCGTAGCCTCTCCCTCAAGGGGCGGCATCTATATCCAGAACGGCAAAAAGTTCGTGAAGTAACTCACCCTCACTATCCACAAACTCAGACCAATGAAACGCAAATACATAAAGCCCGCATCCCTGTCCGTAACGCTCTACGCGGAAACTCCGCTGATGCTCACCAGCGTGACAGGAAACACCCAAGCTTCGGACACCGTAACCGACGATGACCAAACCATCAGCTGGTCGCAACACGGCATTTGGAACGAATCGTCGTCCGACAAGAGCATTTGGGGCAGCGACAAGTAGCCGCCCCCTCCCCTAAAACATTCGGAGCGCATCCCGGGACATTTCCCCCAGGGTGCGCTCCTTTTTCGTTTGTACGTCCTAACGCCGCAAGGCTTCCAAACTGAGCAATTGCCGCTTCGCCTCCAAGCCTCCGGCGAAGCCCGTCAACCCGCCGCCGCTGCCCACCACGCGGTGGCAGGGACAAATAATGGCGATGGCGTTCGCCCCGATGGCTTGCGCCACGGCCCGCACGGCTTTGGGGCGGTCCAGGCGCAGCGCCACGTCCTTGTACGTGCAAGTTTGTCCGTAAGGCACTTCGAGCAGGGCGTTCCACACCTGGCGCTGGAAGTCCGTGCCGGCGAACTGCAGCGGCACGCCGAACTCCCTGCGCCGTCCGGCAAAGTACTCGTCGAGTTCGCCCATGGCGCGGCGTATCGCGTCCGTCGGCTCGTTGCGAAAGTCCGCTTCGAGCAGCCGCTCAATGCGCCGCCTGTTGCGCCCGGCCGCGGGCCGTCCGTTCCAGTCGCAAAGGCACAACGCCTCGCCCAGCGAACCGAGCAAAAGCTCTCCGCAGGGCGAGGCGTAAACTTGCGTGCAGACAGTCTGCCCCATCTAATTTTCCTCCACAAGTGCCTTAGCCTCCTTGCAGAGGTAGGGCATGATGTCAGCGTAAGGCACGGTGAACGACACCAGTCCCACGGCGTAGCTCGCAATCTCGTACTGCTGGTAGACGAACGACACGCCCTCCCGGGTAAGGGCGGGCGTAGCGGCCGGCAGCGGGAAGTGGCCGTCTTCGGGCAGGAACAGGTGGCTCTTGTAGTCCTTCTCAGCGTTCTCCACGCCGCAATCTTTCAGATAGCCCACAATGCCCTTTTGCAGCAGCGGCTGCATCTCCGCCGTCTTTGTCGTGTCCACCGTCTGGGCCAACGGGCGGCACGTGCGCTTGCTCAGCGTAGTCTCATAGTAGCCGTAGGAGCCGTGCGCGCCGCCCGAATAAACCTCGTTGGCCACGCTGTACGTCACGTACTTGGGCGTTTCCGCCCGTTTTTTCACCTTCACGTTGCACAGGAATCGGGGCCTCCATTCGCTGCCCCCCTCAATCATGTCCTTTTGCAGGTAGGCAAAATAACGCTTCGTCCCCTCCGCATAGTGCTTCACCAGGGCTTCGCCGTTCAATGCGTCGCCGCTGTACCTGGGGTAGCCGTTCAGCACGGCCGAACCCTCCTCCTCGTAGCCGTAGGGGAAGTAGATGGCGGAGAGTTCGTCGGCAATGAACCGCTTCACGCCCTGCGCCAGGCTGTCCGACGCTTGGGGGAAGTCCACCTCGTAGGAACATTCAATCGTGGAGTCCTGCTTCACGGAGTAAACGTAGGCCGGAGCGGTGACGAGCGTGTCGGCCTCCGCCTCAGCCGCTTGGGAGTTGGCCGCGGCAGCCTTCTCGCTTTTGCAGCCAGCGGCAAAGAGAGTTGCCGCCGCCATCAGCGCGGGGCAAACAAGGCAAAATGTTTTTTTCATTGTCAGTTTCGTTTAAGCCCGAACGGAAAGGCGGCCTCCACGGCCTCCCCTCGCAACAACAGGGCGTTTCCGTCTGCAAATGTAAAACTCTCTCGCCAAACAAAGCCCCCTGCACCCCCTCCTATCAGCCCCAAAGAAAAAATTCTCCGCCGAAGCAATCGAGTACGCCGCCGACAAACTCGAGTCCGTCCCGGGACAAACTTGAGTCCGCCCGTGGACGCACTCAAGTCCGTCCGCCTATGTACTCGAGTCCGCCCCCGGACGTACTCGAGTGCGCCCGGCAGCGTACTGGAGTTTGTCGCCAGAGTACTCACACTAAGCCCGGGGTTGTGGTTGTTGGCGTTGTATCCTTTACAATACCATAGTCGCAAACTAAAAGAGCCGAGCCTATTTGTGTATCGCTAATAGGCTCAGCTATAACTGACGGCGCAACTATGCGCTGATTTTGCGTGGCGGCAGACTACTTTTGCCGCTTACCTATATATCTATATCCTCAAGAGGGAGTTTAGCGTTGAACTTGTCGAAGTCGGATTGGAAAAGCCGGTCCTGCACCACGCGGTACTTTTCGAATTCCGACTCGGCAAACGTCTTGGCGTATTCGGCTGTCACCTTTCCGGCATCGGGCAGAACGGCGTCGCCTCCAGCTTCGAGGATGATGTCTATCCTTTTGGCCCAGTCTTCCATCGTCATCGGGATGTGGCGGTTTGCCATGCGCTCGGCCAAGTCGAGGACAGAGTTGACAAGCCGCCCCATATCCTCGAGTTCCGCTTGTTTCAGGTAGTTCTTGGCAATGCTCACGTCTGGTTTGACGATCTTTCCGTCGGGGGCGTTCTCCCACGTGGTAAGCCCCATGTGTTCACGTTTGGCGTTGGCACGTTCCACTATGAGTTCCGCCGCCGTATGTCCATGCACGGCATAATGCATCTTGTTTTGCACCTTCTTGAAAAACAGTCGCGTCGTGGGAGCATCCTTGTTGTAGTCGACGGCGGTAGCGTAGATGTCGGTGAGTTTCTGATAGAAACGTCGTTCGCTGAGCCGTATCTCACGTATCTCCGCCAACAGATGCTCAAAGTAGTCCTCGCCAATAAACGAGCCGTTCTCCATGCGCTTCTTGTCAATGACGTAACCGCGAAGAGAGAACTGCCGGACTACCCGGGTACACCACTGGCGGAACTGCGTGGCCCGGATGGAGTTGACCCGGTAGCCTACGGAGATTATGGCATCGAGGCTGTAGAATTTTGTGAGATAATTCTTGCCGTCTGCGGCAGTTGCCGAGATTTTCTCGGTAACTGAACTCTCCACAAGTTCCGCGCTCTTGAAAATGTTTTTCAAGTGCAAGCCAACATTGTCGGCAGAGCAGTCGAAAAGCGCGGCCATAGCCTTTTGCGTGGCCCAAACGGTTTCGTCCTTATACAGCACCTGAACGCCCTGTTCCTTGCCCTCGGCGACGAAAGTCAGGAACTCCGCCGTGCTGTTTCGTATTTCCAAATTCCTTGCCATACGGTTGAATGTCAATTGTTAGCCGTCGGGGCAGTTGAGCCGTAGCGCACCACATTGGCGCACTGTTCGGCTACCTGCTTGAGGTCGTTGCCAGCGGCTGCCCAGACGGGGCGGAGGGAGGCGTAGTCGGCGGCGGTCATGCCCGTGAGCGCGTGGGTGATGAACCAGTCGAGGTCGTCGCGGTCGATGTGGAGGGGCGTGCCTTTCCAATCGGGGCCGACGTAGCGGTTGAGGTAGTAGTAGCACTTCTGCTGCACGGTGGTGAGCTGGATGTCGGACTCGGCGGCTTCGAGGTCGAGGATTTTCCGGAATAGCTTGTTTTGGTTGGTGTAGGCTTCGGAGGCGGGGCGGCAGCTTGTGGTCACCTTCCAGTTGTCCACGAGGTTGGCGCGCGAGAAGCCCGTCAGCTCGTAGTCCATGGCCATTTGGTTGCCGCCAGCCGAGTTGCCGTACTCGTAGCAGCCAAGCAGCCCCTCCAAGAGAAAGGCTATCGTGCCGGTGCGGTCGGCTCCCTGGCGGCAGTTGAAGTAGACGGGCTTGCCGTGACGCAGTTCGTAGATAATCCACGCCACGTCGGCCACGACAGACGGGTCCTGGTCGTAAGCGCCGTAGTCGGTCATGGTGTTGTTGAAGTCGAGCGACGAGAGGGGGGCTTCGCCTGCGCTGTACGAATGGAGACTGCCCTCGCCCGTGTACTTTCCGCAGTTTGTGGCCGCGCGGAGGTCGAGCTGCGCCCTGATGCCCAGGCGCAGGAGTTCGTCCTTGCCCGTTTGGGGAATGTCGCTGCGGTTGCCGTTCATGTCGGTGCCGCCCAGACTGCCGCCGCGGTATAGCAGCCCGTACTTCACGGTGCGTCCGCCCAAGCCTCGCCAGCCGCCGAGGTCGCGGATGTTGAAGCCGCCGTCGAGGGCTATCATGCGCACCTGCCCCGTGGCGGTGAAGGGCTTGCGCTCAATCAAGCGCCCGTTGTCGGCCAGAACGGTGTACCAGTAGGTAACGCCCGGCACAAGGTTCGTCACGCTGAACGCCCCGCGCCCGTCGGCCACGTTGACCGTGTCGCGATAGACCACCTCGCCCAAAGCCCTGTCCAGGGTCACGGAGACCGTCGCGCGCTTCGCCCTCTTATCGGTAAACTCAATGCGGAGGGCGTTGGGCTGGTCGGGGCGGAACGAGAGTTCGGCGTTGTCGAAATAAGTTTGGGGAATGCAGCTCGGTGTGTCGCAAAACCGCGCGTCGGAATTTGCCATGACATAGCGCACAGCTTCGTTTTCAACGTTGAATACAAGGGTGTCTTCACGGGCCGTAAGGTCGTCGCCCTTGCACGCCGTAGCCGTCATGCCGAGAGCCAGTATCAGTATGTTTCGGAGGTGTTTGTTCATTGCTTTTAGATTGGGAATTATGAGAAATAAGCACTAATGCCAGCCAAGGGAATGTTTTCCATCCACTCTTGGTCAGCGTATCCCTTCATGGAGATGCGCAAGCCTTTAAGACCGGGGTTGTCTTTGACGAATTGCGAGAGCGATCGTGCGCGTACGTTTTCCTCGGCTTTCACCTCAACGGGCACTACCCTGCCCCCGTCTTGCAACACGAAGTCGATCTCCGCCGGACTTTTGCTGTTGCTCCAATAGTATGGCGTAAGGCCGAGTGCCTTGAACTGCTGCATGACGTACTGCTCGGTGAACGCCCCCTTGAACTCCGTGAACACGTTGTTGCCGATGAGCATCTGGTCGGCCGGAGCGTCTGCCATGCACGCAAACAGTCCGCAGTCGAGCAGGAAGAGTTTGAAAGCGTCGAAATCCTCGTAGAACTTGAGGGGTACGCGAGGCTCGCGAATGCGGTTGACCTTGTAAATAAGCCCAGCGTCCATGAGCCACTGAATGGCCAACTCGAAGTCCTTGGCGCGGCTGCCCTTGCGCACTGCCCCGTAGATGAACTTTTTGTTTTCCTTGGCCAATTGAGCGGGAAGCGAACTGAGCAGCTGGCGTATGCGCACCGACTCCGTGGGCGAAGTGTGCTTCGAGATGTCGCGGTGGTAAGCGTCGAGGATGTCGCTTTGCAGCGTGCGCACCTGTTGCAGGTCGGCGTTGTCCACGTAACGGCTAACCACGCCGGGCATTCCGCCCACGTAATAGTATTGCCGCAAGAGTTCGGTAAGTTTCGGCAACATCGTGTCCACCAAGGGCCAGTCCTTGGTTTGCAGCAAACGGGTCAAGCCCTCGTTGCCCGTAGCGTCGAGAAACTCCTCGTAGTCCATAGGGAACATATGGAGCATATCCACCTTGCCCACGGGGAACGATTCGCCCTTGCCCAAGGTAACGCCGAGAAGCGAGCCGGCCACCATTACGTGGTATCCGGGGGCTTTCTCGCAAAAATATTTCAGGCTGTGCAGCCCGCGCGGTATCTCCTGAATTTCGTCAAGAATAATGAGCGTGTCGCCCTGGGTGACTTTCGTCCCCGTAACGGCCTGAAGGGTGATAAGTATGCGGTCAATGTCGTAGTCGAGTTCGAAGAGCTGCTTCATGCGCGGCTCGTCGTCGCAGTTGATGTAGGCCACCTTAGCGTACTCTTGCTCGCCGAAATGACGCATTATCCACGTCTTGCCCACCTGCCTCGCTCCGAGCAGCACAAGAGGCTTTCGGTCTGCGCTTTCTTTCCATTTGAGGAGCTGGCGGTAAATCTTTCTCTTCATATTCGCCTTATAAACAACGGTTTACGTCTGCGAAAGTACACTTTTTCGAGGATAGTTTAGAGTGTTCTCTACATTTTTTCGAGGATAAAAAGCGTCCGAAAGCACACTTTTTCGAGGATAAGCGTTTTGCACAAGGGGTTTAGAGAGAGTTGGAAGATGCGCAAAAGCATCGGGCTGGAAGTCCAGCTGAACCCTGCGGCGGGGCAACTGGGCTTTCAGCCCGATGAGTTTGTTGGCGGCTATGCGCTGCCGCTTCTGGCGGTCTGGCTACGCTGGCTTAAAGGAAGTCGAAGCCGTGGATTTGCTTGATGAAACGCTCCACGTAGTCCCACGACGTGTACGACCAGTTGAAGCCAAGGCGGTACAGCACCTGCGTAGTGTAGTGGCTGTCGCGGCCGAGGATGCGCACGTCGTGCTGCCCGTTCTCGTTGTAGGCCAAGAGGGGCTGCAAAACGGCGGCCTTGCTCTCGTCGGCGAGCGTACGGCGAACGGTTTCCTGGAACTCGTCGTTCTCCATCGGTTTCACGTCTGCGCCGATTACGTTGAGGATGCGCAGCACGTCGCCCAAGGGGAACGTGTGGTTGTTGCAGGGGTGGAACACCACCATCTCGCGAGGCGTAGCGGAGAGCAACCGGACGGCGCGCGCCACGTCGTCGATGGGCGAGAACTCGCAAGGGGCATCAAGCATGTCGTAGCTTACGCAGCCCATGATGGCAAAGGCGCGGATGCGGCCCATGAAGGCGTTGCTGTTGAAGTTGATTTGGAACTCGCCGTCGGTGTTGCGCGAAGAGAGCGTCCCGACGCGCATGATTTTGGCGTTGAGTCCGCGCTCGCGGATGGCTTTGAAGATGAGTTCCTCGGCATCGTACTTGGAACGTGCGTACTGGTTGTGCAGAGCCTGACCGAAGTCAAACATGTGTTCCGTAATCTTCGTGTCGGGCGCAGGATAGCCGTCGACACTCTGCCCGGCCACGCTGACGGTGGACGTGTGCACAAGGCGCACATCGTTCGCCAAGCACCAGTCGACGAGGTTGCGCACGCTGTCGACGTTGACCTTCTCGATGTCTTTGCCGGCGGAGAAGTGCTTCACGTTGGCGGCGCAGTTCACCACCGTGTCGATATCCTTGGGCAGAGCCTTGATGGTTGCCTCGTCCGTGAGGTCGCCCTCAATCACCGTGATACGCTCGGCGAATATCTCCGACGGCACTTCGTCGAAGTAGTAGAAGAAGATGGTCTGCAAGCGATCGGCTGCCGAGATGTCGTCCTTGCGGCGAAGCACGCAATATATATGTCCGCTTTCGTTCTGCAACAGTTCGCGCAAGAGGTGAACGCCCATGAAGCCCGTCGCACCTGTAAGGAGGACGTTGCCAAGTTCCTGCCGCTTGCCGTTGCGCAGGGCATCGAGCGTGTTGGCATCGAGGATGTCGGCGTATTCCGACTTATGTTCCTCAGCGGCTTTAACCACCTGAACTACGGGCTTCGCCTCGGCTGCAGCCTCGTCCTTGATTTTGAGGACAACGGCGAGAATGCGCGGCGTTTTGTACTCAAACACGTCCTTAAACGATATTTTGTAGCCCTTCGTAGCCAATGCGGCAACCACCTTGATGGCACTGATTGACGTGCCGCCCATGAGGAAGAAGTCGTCGTTCGCCCCGATGCGCTCGCGTCCCAGCACCTTGGCAAAGGCTTCGCAGATGTCGGTCTCGGCCTTGCCCTCGGGGGCGGCGTATCCGCCCGTTTGCGGAGCGGTCTCCGTAAGTTCGGGCAGCGGCAGTGCCTTGCGGTTCATCTTGCCGTTGGGCGTGAGCGGCAGTTTGTCAAGGCGCATATACACAGAGGGCACCATGTATTCGGTGAGTTTGCTGCTCACGTATTCGTTCAACGCCGTTTCGTCGATGTCGGCGGTTGCGGTGTAGTAGGCGCAAAGGTGTTCGATGCCGCCGAGCTTCTTCACGTCGGCCACGGCGTTTTGCACACCCGGGAAACTGCTGATTACGCCCTCGATTTCGCCAAGTTCGATGCGGAAACCGCGGAGTTTCACCTGGTTGTCGATGCGTCCGAGGATTTCCACCTCGCCGTCGGCCGTCCAGCGGGCAAGGTCGCCCGAGCGGTAGACGCGTTCGCCGCGGAAGTCGATGAAGCGTTGCTCCGTCATTTCGGGCAAGTTGTTGTAGCCCTTAGCCACGCCCGGACCGCCAATAAGCAGTTCGCCGCAGAAGCCGAGAGGCAGTTCGTTGCCGAAAAGGTCGACGATGTATTCCACGTAGTTGAGCAACGGCCGACCTACGGTTACGCGCTTGGCGTGGGTAAGTTCGGCGATGTTGGACGATACGGTGATTTCCGTCGGGCCGTAGGTATTGAACAGGCGCGGCCCCATGCCCTGCAACTGTTTGAGCATGGCTGGCGTGTACATTTCGCCGCCGGCCCACACCGTCTTGCAGTGGCGTATGGCGGTCTGGAACGCGTCGAGTTCCATGTACGACTGTATGCGCGAGCACGTGCCGTTGATAGCCTCGGCGTGAGTGCGTTCCATGAGCTGTGCCAAGAGCGTGGGGTCCATCACCTCGTCTTCGTCGGCCAGCACCGTAGTGATGCCGTTGAAGAGCGAGCCGGCAAACTCCTTAAGCGACATATCGAACGAGAGTGTCGTGATGCTCACGAACGTCCTTACGCCAAGTTCGTGCAGGGCGTGGATGTGTACGTTCGCCTCGTGGTCGTAGAGGTAGTTGGCAATGCCGCGGTGGCGCAGCATCACGCCCTTGGGACGCCCCGTTGAGCCGGACGTATAAATAAGGTATGCAAGGTCGTCGGGACTAACCTCCACGTTGGGGTTCAGCTCGTCGCCCGGCTCGGCGTTGCAGCTCTTGTAGATGTCGTCAACAAGGATTACTCTTTCGGCAGGATAGTTGGCGGCTTTGTCGGGCGTGGTGATGATGTACTGCGCCTCGGAGTCAGTGAGTATAAGGTTGATGCGGTCGGCGGGATATTCGGGGTCGCAGGGGATGTAGGCAGCCCCCGTCTTGCTCACGCCGAACATACACACGATAACCGCCGTTCGCCTGGGCAGGAGCAGCACCACGCGGTCGCCGCGCTTCACGCCGCGCCTCATCAGGGCGTGCGCCACCTTGTTCGCCTCAGCGTTGAACTGGCTGAACGTCAGTTCGCCGTCCTTGGCTATGAGAGCGGTGCGGTCGGCGTATTTCACGGCGTTCTCCTCGACGGCCTGGTAGTAGAGTTTATAAGGCACGTCGCACTGCGCCGTGGTGTGGAACTTAGCCACTTGCGCCGTAGTTTCGTCGTTGAGCAGCGAGAGGTTGGCGATGCTCGGGGCTTGGAGGGCGTTGACCGAGGCTGCCTGCAACGCATTGACCAAAGCGAGCATATCCGCCTCGGTGTAACGTTGCGGGTCGTACTTGAGGTGGAGGGTATAGTTGCCCTTGCCGTCGGAAGCCACGGTGAACGTCAGCGGCGTTTTCACCTTTTGCAGTTCAAGCACCTCGGTGGAGAGGCACTTCGACATTTCGCTGTCGGCATCGAGCAAATCAGCGTTGTAAACGTAGAGTACAGACGGACGAATGTGGAACGTTTCGGCAATCTGCGTGAAGGGGTAGATGTCGTTGTCGCGCGTGTCGTTGAGCTGCTTGTCGAAGGCGGCGGCGCACTGGGCAACGGTAGTTTTCGAGGCCGTCTTTTCGTCGAGGTTGCTCACCACGGGGATTGTTTTCACGAACATGCCGAACGTGTGCATCCATTCCGTTTCGGGGCGGCCGTTGTGAATGGTGCAAATAGTCACGTTGTCGGAGCGGGTGGCGCGGTGCAGCACCTGCGTGAGCATTTCGAGGAAGTAGGCGTTGGCCGTGATGCCGTTCTTCTTGCAAAAGTCGTTGACGGGCTTAGCCTCAACCGTTTTCTGCGCCACGCCGATGCCCGTTGCTTCGGGGTCGGCATCAGTGCTGTTGGGATATTCCGTGGTTTCCGCGCCGTTGAGCAACGAGGAGAAATACGCCTTGGCTTTTTCCATCTGTTCGCCCTGCATAGCCTCGTGTTCTGCGAGCGAATGGTCGAAACTGAGGTATTTCTCGGGTTCGACGGCGTTGCCGCAAAGAGCTTCGTAGAGGTCGGACGTGAAAGCCACCATCGAGAAACCGTCGAAGATGCTGTGGTGCACGTCGGCGAGCAAGTAGAGATGCTCGGGCGTTTGGTAAACAGTGAAGCGGCAGAGCGGACCTTCGAGCAAGTTGAACGGGGTTATCTTCTGCTGGAAGAAACTGCGGGGCGGCTCTTCGTTGAGCGTTTCTACGCCCACGGAAATTGCCTCGTCGTCGAGGCGGAGCTGCACTACGTTGCCGTCTTTCAGGGCGAAGTGCGACTTAATGGCGGGGTGCGCCTCAATTACCTTTTCTACGGCGGCCTTTACCTCGGCGGCGGTGTGACCGCTGACAGTGACAAGGGTCGGAATGTTGTACTGCACGGAGTCGGGGTTCATCTGCCAATCGGCAAACACACCCATCTGGCTTTCCGAGAGCGGATAGGCATTGCGCTTCTCGTACGTCTTCACCGTGGTTTCGCCGTTCTGCCCTTCGTTATCGACGATTTGGGCAATTTCGCGAATGGTCGGGTTGGCCGTAATCTGCTTCATCTTGAGCGATGCCCCGAGCTTCTGCTGGATGTTGGCGGCAAGGCGCATACTCATGATGGACGTAAGCCCCATGTGAACGAGATTGGTAGTTGCGCCGAAGTGTTCAGTCTTGAGGAGTTCAACGAGCAGGCCGAAGAGTTTCTTCTCGGTGTCGGTCTCGGGCGCGACAATCTCGCCCACCTCAATCTCGGGTTCGGGCAGAGCCTTGCGGTTCACCTTGCCGTTGGGCGTAAGTGGCAGCTTGTCCATGCGCATATACGACTCCGGCACCATAAATTCGGTGAGCGTCTGCGAGAGGTGTTCCTTTATCTTCTGCGTGTCAAGGTCGGCGTTGTCGGCGGTGGTATAGTATGCGCTCAGCATCTGCACGCCGTTTACTTCCTTAACAGCCACAGCGCACATTTCCACTCCCTCGAAGGTTTTAAGGCGCGACTCGATTTCGCCAATCTCAATGCGTAGTCCGCGCATCTTGACCATGCCGTCGAGGCGGTCGATGTATTCCAGCTGGCCGTCTTCGTTCCAGCGCACGAGGTCGCCCGTGCGGTACATCTTCACGCCGCCGACGCTGATAAAACTTTCCGCCGTGCGCTTGGGGTTGTTGAGGTATTCGCGACCCACACCGTCGCCGCCCACGAGCAGTTCGCCCGCCATGCCTTGCGGCAGCAGGTGCATGGTCTCGTCCATGACGTAGAGCGAGTAGTTGTCGAGCGGACGGCCGATGGGGGCGTTCTCGTAATCCTTTTGCAGAACGTAGCCCGTGCAGCAGATGGTGCACTCCGTCGGACCGTAGATATTGTACATTGTATACTCAGGCACAGGCAGAGGCACAAGCCTTTCGCCGCCTACGCTCAACACGCGCAAGTGTTTGAACTTGAACATCGAGGCCAGCTGCACGCCCACCTGCGTGGTGAAGAACGTTACCGTCACGCCATTGTCCTCCATGATGGAGTGGATGGCGTTGAGGTCCATACGCACCTCCGAGGGGAGTATCAGCACCGAACCGCCCGTGGTGAGCAAGGGGTAGAGGTCGATCATGTGGGCATCGAAGCCGAAGTTGGCGTACGCCGCACTGCGGTCGGCCGGGGTAAGGGATAGTTCGCGACGATACCAGTCGCAGTAGTTCACGAGGTTGCGCTGCTCAAGCACAACGCCCTTTGGGTTGCCCGTAGAACCAGAGGTGTAAAGCACAACCATCATGTTGTCGCTCGCCGGCCCGGCAGGGAGCGTCGTGCAGTCGGGCAAGGCGAGAGCCTCAGCGGCTTTGATAGACTTGCCTTTATAGTCGGGCATAGCCTCTTCGAGCAGGTTGTCCTCGGTGAGGATGAGCTGCACGCCGGCATCGGCCGTCATGTACATAAGGCGGTCAGCAGGGAAGTGGGGGTCGAGGGGCATATAGGCTGCGCCGGCTTTCATAACGGCGAGCGGATAGACGGCCATCAGCTCGCTGCGGTCAATCATCACACCCACAGCCTGTTCGGGGCGCACGCCGCACTGGTCGTACAGGTAGGCGGCGAGGTTGTCGCTCAGGCGGTCGAGTTCGCGGTAGGTCAGTTGCTTGTCCTTGAACAATACGGCCACATTGTCGGGAGTGGCGGCAGCTTGCCGGCGGAACAGGGTCACGAGTGTCTGCGTATCGTCGTAAGGGGTTTCCTTGCCTTTGCCCAACTCAATGAGCTGGCGGCGTTCGTCCTCGGTAGTCGTTTCCACGTCGGCGAGTTTTGTTTCGGGCGAAGAGGCCATGAGGAACTCGGCGCAGTTGCGTACGGCATCTGCAATCGTTCTCAGCATATTGCGGCCGATGCGCTTCTCGCTGGCGTTGGCGCGAATCTCGTAGTTGTTGTCATCGGCAAAAACCTCAATCATCAGGTCGCGGTCGTTCACCACGTTGCGCAGCATGCGCCAATGCACCGTTGCGCCGTTGAAGGGGCGGTCGTAGAAGTTGCCCACGCCGGCCAAGAAGTTGAAGCACACCGAGGGCATCATCTTGGTGTCGGCGTGAAGGTGCGTCATCGGGTAGAGGACGGAGTTGGCCTTTGCCGCGCGCCACTCCGTGCGAAGGCTGTCGAGATATTGCGCAATGGTCTGCGCATAGTCCATAGATATATGTACGGGCATGCCCTTTACGTACATGCCGTAGGCATTGGCGTTCTTCTCGTTGCGCCCGTTTTGCTCGCCCTGAAAACAGAAGTCGGTCTTGCGCAGGGCTTTGGCCATGGTCAGCGCAAAGGCGGCCATGATGAGCTGCGAGGGACGGGCGTTGTTTTCGGCGCACCACTTCTCGGTTTGGGCTTTGTCCAAAAGGGCGGATTCCTCAATAAGTTCGCCCCAAACGTCGGTCGAGGGGGCTGCCCATTGCAGGAACTCGCTTCCGTCCACGCGCTTCAAGGTCTCCGCCTTGGCCTGCTGACATTCGGCGTTGGCGAAAGCGGCTTGTTCTTCGTCGCCAGCCTCGCAAAGCCCGCAGGTTTGCGGAGCGGTGTAGGCTGGGTCGGCATAGTAAAGGTTGAGGTCGGCTCGGAACTTGTCCATAGAGTAGCCGTCGAACAATGTGTGGTGTACATCCACAAAAACGTGTTTGCGTCCGCTCTCTGTTGTAGCGATGCAAACACGGTGCAGGGGTTCGCCCCCAAGGAGGTCGAACGGGCGCATGAACGCGCCTTTGAAAAGTTCGTCGGCTTCGGTGTCGGTTATTTGGCAATAGGTGATGTTAGGCTTCATCGACGGGTCGCGCCACTGCTTGGGCATACCGTCTTCCATCTCGAAGCGCATGGTCAGGTCGGGATGGTCGGCAATCATTCTGCGCAAGGCATCGTCGAGCCGTTCGGTATCGGTGTCTTTGGGGAGTTCGGCATGGAAAGCGACGTTGTACTTCGTCTGTTCGGGCGCACTCATCCATTCAAGGAATACGCCAAGCTGAGATTGCAGTAGGTGGTGCGTATGCATATCGTGTGTTTTTATAGATTCTCGTTGGGATAGGAAGTGTTCTTTCTACTTCACAAAGATAAACAGTTCTGACGGTTTGGGGGCGCACATCCGCCCTAAAAGCTCCGTTTTGCCCCGATTTGCCCACTCGCCGCCGTCATTCTACTCCTTCGGCATGAGCAATACGGGCAGGAGCGAGCGGTTGCGCAGGCGTTTCAGTTCGGTTGCCGCGAGGACAATGAGCAGCACGGCAAGCTGTCCGGCAGCCGGACCGTACCAGCACCATTCGGGTGCATACTTGAACATAGCCCACATGCCGACCATCGGGGCGAGCGACTGGGTGACGCTAAGCACGTAGGCAAGGGTTTTGTTGCCGTACAACTGATAAACGGGCAGCAACAGGTACATGAGGCATTGCAGCACAATGTTCCACGCATAGGCCGGCACCGCCTCCATAACGGTCTGGCGGCTGCTCTCGTCGCTGATGCTGAAAAGCCAAGCCACAGAGCCGGCCGCCGTTAGCTGGGGAATGACGTAGACGGCAAGGCACGCTATGAGGAACAGGTAGCTGTATTTCACCACTTTCAACGCCCCGGCGCAGCTGCCCTGCCCTTTCAGAATGCTGGCAAGGGGCTGCAGGGTTTTGAGCGTGCCTGAGAGGAATATCATGGAGAAACCGAGCAGGTACATGCACACTGACCACGCCACCGTGCCGCTGCCGCCAAGCTCTTGCTGCACCATGAGGTTGCACCCCCACATCTGTACGGCTATGAGCAGCGTAGCTACGCCAAAGGGCAAGCCGACGTTGAGTGCCTCGCCCAACTCGCGCCATTTCACGACGGCCTTGAATTTCAGCGTGTCTTTGCGCCAGAAGTGAACCATGAGCATCAATATGGCCGCCACGTAACTCAGCACGGTGGCCACGGCGGCACCGGTGATGCCCCACCCCATTGCGCCAACGAGCAACGCGTCGAGGACTATCAGCGTGACAGAGCCGACAATGACGCTCAACGAGGTGTAGCGGGGCGAGCCGTCCACAGTGACGAAACATTGCAGCACGGTGCTGCCTATGGGCATAACGGCTCCTATCAGCACAATGAGGCAAAACGTCCTGACCATTGGCAACATTTCCGCTTCGGAACAGAGCGCACGCGATATTTCGTCCACATACAATGCGCCGCACACGCAGAACAACACGCCCACGGCCACCACTGCCAGCACCGTCACTGAGAAGATGCGGTTGGCTCGCTCGCGGTCGCCCTTACCTATGGCAACGCCGGCGAGCATACTGCCGCCGTTGCCCAGCACGATGCTTATGGCGTACAACACTTGCATGACGGGGCGCGAAAGGTTCAAGCTGGCCATGGCCTCGTTGCTGCTGAAAAACGACAGCATCAATCCGTCGATAACCAGTGACAGTTGTATGGCGGCCATCGTCAGGAGCGAGGCTATGAGGAATTTGCGGAACGCCGCGCGAATTTGTGGGGTGGTGTTTAGTTGCATATATATTAAGGTGTATGGGGCGACATTGTGCAGACGCTGTATACGTACGTGCCGTCGGCCGCTACGGTCGTGTCGAAGTGCTTTCCTTGCGCCATTGGGGAACGGAGCAGGTCTTTCATGTTGTCGGTCATGCCGCAGCCGGTGAGTTTCAGGAGTGCCTCCTTCATCGTCCACAGCCGTATGAGTTCTGTTTGGGGACGTGCGGCTTGACTGATGCGCCGCAGTTCGTCGTCGTTGCAGCAATATTCGGCAAACGTCCATTCGGCGGCGGTCATTGCCGGCGGCACGGTTTCCACGTCGCAGCCTACGGGTTCGTCGCCCACGGCGCACATCACGGCACGGTCGCAATGGCTAAGGTTAAACTCCACGCCTCGCGGGACGCGCAGCCGCGGCTTGCCGCAGTCGCCGTAGTCGAACGGGGCTTCGTTGGCAAAACCGTACGTTTCCAGCAATGCCTCGTTGAGCAACAGGTAGGCGCGCGCCGAGAGTATGCGGTCTTTTTCCTGCACAAAACGTTCGGCATCGCGCCGCCGCCACTCGGGCAGCCGGGCAAGCAGAGCCTCAACGGTTTCGCCGCCAAGGCGGAGCGGATTTTCCAGTACATGGATTTTTATCATGCGATGCGGGGAACGTTATCTCTGCAAATATACAATCTATCCGTGCTTTACGGTACGTAGGGAGTGATGAAATTTGCAGAGGCGAACACCCTCTGTTCGGAAAAACAGACACGGAGCAAAAGGCGTTTGGAAAGAAATGACTTAATTTGCAACGCCTTGCTTTTGACCAAAGTTTGGCAGTCAAACACTATCACACAATCGACATCAGAATGAAGAAAATCATAGCTTTCGTAGCCGCCGTCGGAGCTATCCGCGGATTCGGTTTTTTCTTCGCGGGAGAAAAAGCTCTGGCAAGCAAGACAGACAAAGAGAAAACCGAAAGCATCCGCAAATCCATTGAGAAAGGCAACACCGCCTCAAAGGTTATCTTGGCAGAAAATAATCCAGAGGATTCCTTAGTGTCAATAGACGCAGCGGTGTTGCAGAAGCTTCTGGAAATAGAGGCGGAAAAGGGCGACACATCGGCGATGTGCATCCTTGCCGACTATTACAAATGCGGACTCTTCGGATTTGACAAAGACCCGAAGCTGAGTGCCGCCTGGTACAAGAAGGCGGCTGAGAAAGGCGCACCCCGGGCGCAGTACAACATAGCCACTGCCTACGGGCAGGGCGTGGGTGTCGGGCAAGACTACAACGAGGCTTTCAAGTGGTGCAAGAAAGCGGCTGACCAGGGCTACGGCGACGGACTATGGGGATTGGCCGGCTGCTATGCGCAGGGCAAGGGATGCGAAAAAGATTTGGAAAAGGCTTTTTCCCTCAATATGCAAGCCGCCAAACAAGGGCATAAGTTTGGGCAATTAGCCCTGGCGTATTCCTACGCAAACGGATGCGGCTGCGAGAAAAACACTGAAGAGGCTTTCTTCTGGACAAAAAAAGCAGCCGAACAGGGTATCCCGGAAGCGCAACGGGTTCTGGGCGCGATGTACTTTGCCGGAAACGGTACGCCTCAGGGTTACAGCGAGGCTTTCGACTGGTTCAAGAAAGCGGCCGAGCAGGACGAGCCTATCGCTGTCTATATGGTCGGTCACTATTACTACTCGGGCATTATCTTCGAGAAGGACTATGCCGAAGCGTTCAAGTGGTTCAAAAAGGGGGCTGAACTGGGCGATGCAGATTCGCAAAACATGATGGGCATCTACTACAAGCACGGCATATACGTCAATCAGGACATGGAGCAAGCCCGCTTGTGGTACGAACAGGCGGCCAAGCAGGGCGGCTCGTCGGCCACGTACAATCTTGCCCTTTTCTACCTGAAAGGGGCTGGCGGAGTGGCAAAAGACCGGAAAAAGGCGTACAAACTGATTGTGAAAGCCGCCGAACTCGGCTGCTACGCCGCGCAAAAGGGACTGTCGCAGTCATACCAGAAGGGCGTGAACGGCATTCTTCCCAAGAATCTGGACAAAGCAAAGTACTGGAAGCAGAAAGCCGCCAGCAACATGGACAAAGGTTTCATGTACGACGAGTAAGCAAAAGAGAACAACCAAGAACAGGGCTGCACCGCAATTTGTTTGTAGCGGTGCAGCCCTGTTTTTGGTCTGTGGGGGACGGGCGTATATCAAAGTTCGCCGTGCTCCTCCTCGAAGTCCATGTGGGCTTGCACGACGAAGAGGAGTTCATCGGGCTGGAACTCGCCCATGCCCTCCTTCTTGGCCTTGCGGGCAAGGGTGTTGGCAATGGCTTCTTGGTCTATCTCCACATAGCCGTCGGCATCGGGTTCAGCGTCGAGTATGCCGCTTTCGGTATAATACTCCACGATGAGGTCGAGGAAGTAGAAGAGGAGTTCGTCAGTGAACTTCTCCTGCATCTCCTGCGGCAGGTGCGCCTTGATGTAGGCCACAGCCTCAGCGTCTTCCTGCGCGTCGAGCATCAGTTCTTCGTCGAGGTTCATTTCAGCAGGTCTTCAATTTTTTCTACAAAGGTGCTTTTGGGGGCTGCGCCGACGTTCTTGTTTACCACCTCGCCGTTTTTGATGAACAGCACGGTAGGCACGTTGCGGATGCCGAACTTCGAGGTGAGTTCCTCGTTGTCGTCTACGTCGCACTTGCCCACGTTGACGCGGCCTTCGTATTCAGCGGCGAGTTCGTCGATGATGGGGGCAATCTTCTTGCAAGGGCCGCACCAGGTGGCGGAGAAGTCGAGCACGATGGGGAGGCCTTCGGCCACGATGCTTTCGTAGTTGGAATCGGTGATGATTTTTTCCATTGTTAATCTGTTATTGAGGTTATATGATTTGTTTCTTGTACATCGATAAGAGATGCAATAAGCGTGCCATTAGTTGAGCGTGTAGGCCATGCTGTTGCGCTTGAGAAAGTCTATGAGCGTGCCGTCAACGCTGATGCGGGTGTTTTTGCTCTGCACAATCACCTGCATCTGCTTCTCGGTGTCGTGCACGTTAAACAGCACCTCGGTCGGCCCGGGCGCGTCTTTCATAATCGTGGACATCTCGGTGACGATGTTTTGCGTCAGCTTGTCGGTGTAGAGCGATATGGTGATGGTTTTCACCTTTTGGTCCTTCACGTCGGTAAGGAACTCCACGCGCCCTATTTTCAGTTCAAACTCGCTTTCCTTCCACCTTTTCGGCTCTACCCTTGCGGTGATGAAGAGCGAATTGCCGTTTTGGAAGTAGCCGCTGAACCTTGCCCAGTCGTCGCCGAAGAGGGCTATCTCGCCCGCGCCGGTATAGTCCTCCATTTTGACGATGCCGTAGGGCTTGCCCGTGCGGCTCTGGCCGGTGCGCATATCGGTCACGATGCCGCCTATCATCACGTCGCGGTTGGCAAAGGGCGTGAGGTCTTCGAGCTGGGTCACGGGCAGGTTGCACACGTCGTTGACGATTATCTTGTAGGCATCGAGCGGATGGCCGGATATATATATGCCTATGAGGTCGCGCTCGCGGTTCAGGCGTTCAAGGTCGCTCCACCGCTCCACGTTCTTGGGCGGCTCGGGCTTGCTTATTTCGAGCATTTCGGATTCGCCGAAGAGCGAGAAGGTATTCTCTGCCTTGTCCGTCTGGTAGCGGTTGCCGTAGCGCACGAGGGTGTCGAGAAACGTTTCGCCGTTGTCGAACGGCGTGACGAACTGTTCGCGCGTAACGGTGCCGAAACTGTCGAACGCTCCGGCCAGGGCGAGGCTTTCGAGCGACTTCTTGTTGCAGGCCGACAGGTTGACGCGCTCCACAAAGTCGTAGATGGACGTGAACGGGCCGCGGGCTTCGCGCTCTTTGAGTATCTGCTGCACGGCTCCCTCGCCCACGCCCTTCACGGCGGCCATGCCGAAACGGATGTCGCCGCTGTGGTTGACGCTGAACTTCAGACGGCTCTCGTTCACGTCGGGACCGAGCGTATTGATGCCCATCGACTTGCACTCGTCCATGAGTTTGGCCACGGTGGTGATGTCGGAGAGGCTTCGGCTCATCACGCCGGCCATATACTGCGAGGGGTAGTTGGCTTTGAGGTAGGCCGTTTGGTAGGCCACCCACGAGTAGCACGTGGCGTGGCTCTTGTTGAAGGCGTACGAGGCGAACGCGCGCCAGTCGTCCCAAATCTTTTCGAGCACCTTGGGGTCGTACCCGTTGGCCTTTCCGCCGTCGATAAACTTCGGGTACATGTGGTTCAGCTTCTCAATGAGCTTCTTACCCATGGCCTTGCGCAGGGCGTCGCTCTCGCCGCGGGTAAAGTTGGCAATCTCGCGCGAGAGGAGCATCACCTGCTCCTGGTACACCGTGATGCCGTACGTGTCCTTCAAGTACTTCTCCATGCAGGGCAGGTCGTACGTAATGGGTTCGTCGCCGTGCTTACGGGCAATGAACGAGGGGATGTACTGCATAGGGCCCGGGCGGTAGAGGGCGTTCATGGCGATGAGGTCCTCGAAGGTAGAGGGCTGCAGCTCGCGCAGGTACTTCTGCATGCCGGGGCTCTCGAACTGGAACGTGCCGATGGTGCGCCCGTCGCAGTAGAGCTGGTATGTGGCGGGGTCCTCGATGCTTATTTCGTCGATGTTGAGGTCGATGCCGAGCGAGAGCTTAATGTTTTCGATGGCCTCCTTAATTATGGAGAGGGTTTTCAGGCCCAGGAAGTCCATCTTGATGAGTCCCGTCTCCTCAATCACCTTTCCCTCGTACTGCGTGCAGTGAAGTTCCTCGCCCGTCACCTTGTCCTTGGCGGTCGACACGGGCACCCAGTCGCTGATGTTGTCGCGGCAGATGATGAAGCCGCAGGCGTGCACGCCGGTGTTGCGCACGTTGCCCTCGAGCATCTTGGCGTAGCGAATGGTGTCGCGCAGCAGCACGTCGGGCGAGGTCTCGGCCTCGCGCAGCTCGGGTATGGCGGCGATGGCGTTGGGCAGGTTTAGCTTGGGGGCTTTGCCGTCGGGGCCTTCGGGCAACTTGTCGGGGATGAGTTTGCAGAGGTAGTTCGACGTGTTGAGCGGAAGTTTTTGCACGCGCGCCACGTCCTTGATGGCAAGCTTTGTAGCCATTGTGCCGTACGTGATGATGTGGGCCACGTTGTCGGCACCGTATTTCTGCGTCACCCAGTTCAAGACGCGTCCGCGGCCGTCGTCGTCGAAGTCGACGTCGATATCGGGCAAGGAGATACGGTCGGGGTTGAGGAAACGCTCAAACAGCAAGTCGTACTTGATGGGGTCGATTTGGGTGATGCCCAGGCAGTAGGCCACCGCGCTGCCGGCCGCCGAACCACGGCCCGGGCCTACGCTCACGCCAAGTTCCTCGCGAGCCGCCCGGATGTAGTCCTGCACAATGAGGAAGTAGCCCGGGAAACCCATGGTCTTCATGATGTGCAGCTCAAACTTTATGCGCTCGGCCGTCTCGTCGTCGAGCGGGTCGCCGTAGCGGCGTTTCGCTCCCTGATAGGCCAGCAGGGCCAGGTAGTCGGCTTCGAGCTTTATGCGGTAGAGTTTGTCGTAGCCGCCGAGCTTCTTTATCTTTTTCTCGCCCTCTTCGCGGCTCATCACCTCGTTGCCGTTCTCGTCGCGGGTAAATTCGTTGAACAGGTCTTCTTCTGAGTATTTCGCGCGGTATTGCGCCTCCGTGCCGAAGTCTTCGGGTATGGCGAAGTTGGGCATGATGGGGGCGTGGTCGATGCTGTACGTCTCCACCTTGTCGCATATTTCGCACGTGGTGGCGAGTGCTTCGGGCAGGTCGGCGAACACTTCGTTCATCTCGGCGCGCGTTTTGAACCACTCCTGCTTGGTGTAGAGCATGCGGTTGGGGTCGTCGAGGTCGCGCCCGGTGGCCAGGCAGATAAGGCGGTCGTGGGCTTCGGCGTTCTCTTCGTCAACGAAGTGGCTGTCGTTGGAACAGATGTACTTCACGCCGAGCTTTTCGGCAATGCGCAAGAGTTCCGTGTTCACCTGCACTTGCAGGGGGTAGGTCTCGCGGTTGGCGCGCACGGCCGGGTCTTTCACCTCGTGGCGCTGGAGTTCGAGGTAGTAGTCGTCTCCAAACACGTTTTTGAACCACCGCACGCTCTCCTCGGCCTTTTCGAGTTCGCCCTTCAATATATATTGTGGCACTTCGCCGCCCAGACAGGCGGAGCAGACGATGAGCCCCTCACGGAACTGTTCGAGGTCCTTGTGGTCGGTGCGCGGACGCATGTAGAAACCGTCGACCCAGGCGCGCGAAACGAGCTTCACGAGGTTGTGGTACCCCTTCTCGTTCTTTGCCAGCACGATGAGGTGCCAACCGGACTGGTCGGCCTTTTCCTTTTTGAGCGACTTGTCGCCGCGGCGCGCCACGTACATCTCGCAGCCGAAGATGGGCTTGAAATTGGCCACGGGACGCTGCTTGCGGAGCGTGGCCTCGCATTCGGCAATGAGTTCGTCGGCGGTTTTGCCCTCGTCGGGGTTCTTGCCGTCCTTGCCGGGCTTGGATTCATACGTGCCGTCGCGCAGGGCTTGCAGCTTTGCCTCGGTATCCTTTACGATGCCCTTGGCCTTGCCCGTCACCTTGCCGGCATAGTTGAAGAAGTCCTTGATGCCCATCATGTTGCCGTGGTCGGTGATGGCCATGCCGCGCATTCCGTCCTTGATGGCTTTGTCGACGAGCTTGGGCACGGCGGCCTGGCCGTCGAGGACGGAGTATTGGGTGTGAACGTGTAAGTGTACGAAGTCCTGCATAGAACGTGCGTGTGTGGGGGATTTGCGTGCTAATAAGCACAAAACTACTAAAAACCCTGCACACGTAGCCCCGCCCCGCGCTATTTAAACCGCAAAAACGAGAAAAAGGGCTTTCGGGTTGCCGTGTTGGCGATTAATGGCTAAATTTGCGAGTAATCACGCCGGGGAGGCTTCGAGGCACGCCCCGGACGGGGATTTCCATACACGATTAATCTTAAACTATCAACAACATAAACCAATCATGAGAGTTATTATTGAACCCGACTACGATAAGCTGTCGAACTGGGCCGCAGAGTATGTAATCAACAAAATCAACGCAGCCGCCCCCACGGCTGAGAAGCCCTTCGTACTGGGCTTGCCCACCGGCTCGTCGCCCATCGGCATGTACAAGGCGCTGGTTAAGGCCAACAAGGAGGGACGCGTGAGCTTCAAGCACGTGCTTACGTTCAACATGGACGAATACGTAGGCCTGCCCGAGTCGCACCCCGAGAGCTACCACTCTTTCATGGCCACCAACCTGTTCAACCACATTGACTGCCCCAAGGAGAACATCCACATCCTCAACGGCAACGCCGAGGACCTCGCGGCTGAGTGCGCCCACTACGAGGAAATGATCGCCGAGGCCGGCGGCATCGACCTCTTCATCGGCGGCATCGGCCCCGACGGCCACATCGCGTTCAACGAACCGGGCAGCTCGCTCGTGAGCCGCACGCGCCAGAAGACGCTGACCACCGACACCCGCGTGGCCAACTCGCGCTTCTTCGGCGGCAAGCCCGAGGACGTTCCCGCAACCGCCCTCACCGTAGGCGTTGGCACGGTGATGTCGGCCAAGGAGGTGCTTATTCTCTGCAACGGCCACAACAAGGCTCAGGCTTTGAAGGCTGCCGTTGAAGGCCCCGTCACTCAGATGTGGACCATCTCCGTACTGCAGATGCACCAGCACGGCATCATCGTTTGCGACGAGGCTGCTTGCGAAAACATCACTCACGGCACTTACAAGTACTTCAAGGACATTGAGAAGAGCAACCTCTAACAGCGTTGAGGTTCTCGACCCGACACCCCCATCAAGGCGGACGCGCACCAAGGCGTCCGCCTTTTTTTGGCTCAGGCGCAAGGCGGGGGTTGTGAAAATAAAGCTACCTTTGCACTGCATTGCCCCCGTCGGCACGGGCAGCCGTCCCGTCGGGCGCAGTCCGCGGCCGGCCGTTACAACCACGGGGGTAGTCAGAATTATGTCCCATGTAGTGAACGAATACTTGCAAGTATTCAATCGTCTTCTTGCAAGTATTCAATCTGCTTCTTGCCAAGTATTCAATCTGCTCCTTGCCAAGTATTTATCGCCAAGCCCCGGGACACGAACCGCGAGCCGCCTCGCGCTCACACCAACCAGCCTTATGCCACGAAAAACAACCGTCGCAATCCGCCTCTTCCCCACCCTCTTCCGCCTTTGTCTGGCGGCCGCATTGTCGGTGAGCGGTCTTACCGCGGTCCGCGGGCAGATTGCCCGTCCGGCCTACACCGCGGCAAACATCCGCACGCTCAGACTTTGCGTCGACGGCAACGCCGACCGTCTGCCCGTGCTGCAAAAGGGGCAGAACGAGACGCTCACGGTGAGCTTCGACGACATGACGCACGAGTACCGCCGCTACACTTACCGCATTGAACATTGCGACACGGAGGGAAACCCTTCCGACGAACTCTTTGAGAGCGACTACGTGCGGTCCACCGCCGACGAACTGGTTATTGAAGACTACGAAACGAGCCAGAACACCACGCAGCTCTACACGCACTACTCCCTGTCGCTGCCCAACTCGCAAATGCGCCCGCTGCTTTCGGGCAACTACTGCCTGACCGTCAGCACGGAGAACGAGGACGGCGACCCCACGGTGGCCGTAAAGGCCTACTTCGCCGTGGTGGACACCCGGGTGAGCATATCCCCCACCTGCTCCACCGACACCGAGGTGGACTGGAACAACGCCCACCAGCAGCTGTCGCTCCGCGTGGACATGAACAGCCTTACCGTACGCGACGCACGGACGGAGGTGCGGACCGTCGTGATGCAGAACCGCAGGCTCGACAACGCCAAGGCTAATCCGCCCTACACCTCGCAAAACGGCACGGCACTTATTTGGGACCATTCGCGCGACCTGATATTCACGGCCGGCAACGAATACCGAAAAATGGAAATCCTCTCCACCCGCTACCCCGGCATGCACGGCGAGGGCGTGCGCTGGATACCCCCCTACTACCACTACACGCTCTTTACGGACTATCCCCGCAAGAACTACCTCTACGACGAGGACCGCAACGGCCTGAGCGTGGTGCGCTGGGAGGGAAACGGCGATGCCGACACCGAGGCCGACTACGTCATTACGCACTTCCGGCTCGAAACGCTCCCTCTGCCCGAGGGCGAACGCCTCTACGTGAGCGGACAGTGGACAAACACGGGCTTCGCGCCGGAGTACGAGATGAAGTACAACCAGGCCGAGGAGGCCTACACGGCCGACGTGCTGATGAAGTGCGGATACTACAACTACATGTACCTGCGCACCACGCCGAAAGCCCCAACCGTGGGGACGACGCTACCGGTGGAGGGCGACTTTTACCAAACGGAGAACGAATACGACATACTGGTGTACTACCGGCCCACAGGCTCGCGCTACTGGCAGCTGGTGGGCTGCGTCACGCCAAAATACCGCAAACAATAAAACCGGATACGGAACACATACGATGAAGATTGCTTTTCTCGACGGACATACGCTGCAAGCCAGCGACGAGATGCTGGGCGCACTGCGCGCCTACGGCGACCTGACGGTCTACGACCGCACCGCCCCCGGCGAAACGCTGCTCCGCGCCGCGGATGCCGAGGTGCTGATTGTCAACAAAACGGTACTGACTCGCCAAATCATTGAACAGTTGCCCAAGCTGCGGCTCATCTGCGTGGCTGGCACGGGCTTCGACAAGGTGGATGCCCTCGCGGCGCGCCAGCACGGCGTGACGGTGTGCAACTGCGCGGGCTACTCCACGCAGGCCGTGGCGCAAATGGCACTGTCGCTGCTGCTCGAGGCCGTAGACCACGTGGGCTTTTACACCAGCGAGAACCTTGGCGGCGCATGGTGCCGCTCAAAGGACTTCTGCTACGTGTCGCGCCCGCGCCTCGACCTGCCCGGCCGACGGTTCGCCGTGGTGGGGTTCGGTAGCATCGGCCAGGCTCTGACCGACTGCGTGCGCCCCCTTGGCTTGAAGCTCTTCGCCGTGACGAGCAAGCGGCAGGACGAACTGCCCGCCGACGTGGTGAAGATAAGCTGCGACGAGGCGTTCGCCACCTGCGACATAGTGAGCCTCAACTGCCCGCTGAACGACAGCAACCGCGCCTTTGTCAACGCCGAACTGCTCGGCGCAGCCCGCAAGGGGCTTATTCTCATCAACACGGCGCGCGGCGGACTGATTGACGAGCAGGCCGTGGCCGACGCCCTGAGCGAGGGAACGCTCGGAGCGTACTGCGCCGACGTGCTGACGCAAGAGCCGCCCGCCGACACGTGCCCCGTTCTGCACGCCCCGAACGTGTACCTCACGCCCCACATTGGCTGGAAAACGCCGCAGACAGTGGAGCGCATCATCAACCTGCTGGCGGAGAATATCAAGGGATTCCTCAACGGCACGCCCGTGAGCGTGGTAAACTAACAAGAACCGGAAAATGTTTGTTCAGATATTAGACTTCATAGGCACGCTGGCGTTCGCCATATCGGGCATACGCCTGGCCTCAGCCAAACACTTCGACCTTTTCGGTGCGTACGTGGTGGGACTGACCACAGCCATCGGCGGCGGAACCATGCGCGACCTGCTGCTCAGCCAGCCGCCCTTTTGGATGACCAACGCCTTCTACCTCATCTGCACGGCGTTCGCCCTGGTGTGGGTAATCGCGTTCCGCAAATTCCTCGTCAAGCAAAACAATACGTGGTTTCTTTTCGACACCATCGGCCTGGCGCTCTTCACCGTAACGGGCATCGAAAAGACGCTGGCGGCGGGCTTCCCCTTCTGGACGGCCATTATCATGGGCACCATGACGGGAGCCGGCGGCGGCGTGTTTCGCGACGTGTTCATCAACGAGGTGCCGCTCATCTTCCGCAAGGAAATCTACGCCCTGGCGTGCGTTATCGGCGGCATAGCCTACTTCGTTTGCACGCACTTCGGGCTGGGCAACATCACGTCGGGCGTGGTTTGCGGCTTAATCGTCATTCTCGCCCGCATCCTTGCCGTACACTACAAAATACACCTGCCGAAACTCAAAAGCGAGGACTGATGGAACAATCTGCCGCACGGGGAATGGTCTACGTACACGTGCCTTTCTGCGCAAGCCGCTGCATTTACTGCGACTTCTATTCCACCATCCAAACGCCCGAGAATCGCGCTCGCTACGCCCGGGCCGCGGCGGAGGAGGTGCGCAACCGTGCCGGCGAACTCCCCACAAGGGAAATTCAGAGCGTCTACTTCGGCGGCGGAACGCCCTCGCAGCTCAGCCCGGACGAAACAGAGGAAATACTCACCGCCATCAAGGAGTCGCTCCACGTCGCGCCCGACGCGGAAATCACCATTGAGGCCAATCCGGACGACATTACGCCTGAACTGGCCCGTAGCCTGAAAGCCCTGGGCTTCAACCGCGCGAGCCTCGGCGTGCAGAGTTTCAACGACGAAACGCTCCGTCTGCTCAACCGCCGCCACTCGGCCGCACAGGCCCGCCGCGCCGTGGAAACGCTCCGCCAGAGCGGCATCGAGAACCTGAGCATCGACCTCATCTACGGGCTTCCCGGCCAAACCGCCGACGAGTTCCACAACGACTTGGACGAAGCTTTCGCCCTGCCCGTAAGCCACTTGTCGGCCTATGCGCTGACTATGGAGGAGGGAACGCCTTTGGCAAAAAAGGTGGCCAAAGGCAGCCTTGCCCTCATGGACGAGGATACCTACCTGAACGAATACGCCCTTTTGCTCGACAAGGCTGAGCAAAAGGGCTTTGTACATTACGAAATCTCAAACTTTGCGCTTCCGGGCTACGAGTCGCGCCACAACTCGGGCTACTGGCACGAACTGCCCTACTTGGGCATCGGACCGGGCGCGCACTCGTTCGACGGACAGCAGCGGCGGTCGAACCGTCCCGACCTGCGTTCCTACCTTGACCGTCCCGGCCGTCCCGAACACGAAACGGAACGGCTCACCGACGACGAGCGGTTCAACGAATACGTATTCACCGCCCTGCGCACCCGCAACGGGCTCAACCTCGACCAGCTCGCGCTCCGCTTCGGCCAAGAGCCGCTCGCCAGCCTCCTGAAAGCCGCCGCCCCCCACATCGGCAAGGGCGCGATCGTCCAGGAAGCGTCCACCCTGCGCCTGACCCGTCAGGGAATCATGCTGAGCGACCTTGTTATGAGCGACCTTATGAGGGTGTGAGCTTACCCCTCAATTGATTTCAAGTAAGCGTCGATGTCGGTTTGCAGATGGCGGCAGTGCAGCCCCGCCATGCAGTCTACGAAAATCTGCACATCCTCTTCTTCGCGTGCGTCAACCAAGGATTGGATATATTCCGCCTTGTCCTCCTTGAGAACTTTCGAGGGAAGAACGCCGAACTCCCACTGCAACAGATTCATCACGAGGCGCGACGTGCGCCCGTTGCCGTCTGCCCACGGGTGGATGGTGACGAGTTCGTAGTGCGCCCAGAAACTCAGTTCGTAAACGGCGGCGGCATCAGCAGGGTCAATGGCGCTGCGGCGGCGGTTGAGTTCCCTGCAAAAAGCGTCCAACCTTGCCGGCACTTTCTGGTAAGCGAGATACGAGCGTCCGCCGAAACCAGCCGTCACGTTCAGCTTGCGGAGTTCGCCCCTTGCCGCGCTGAAAGCTCCGCCTATGGGATAGTATTCGCTGCCCGTACGAGCCATCACTTTCGAGGCGAGCGTGACGAGCCACTCCGGGGTAATCGGTTCGTGCCGGCGTATCCATTCCCGTCCGTAGTCGTAGGCCACCTTCAGATCGAGGTTCATCATCTGCTCCATGATGTTGCGTTTCGACGAGGTGATGCCCTGGTCGAAGAGCAACATAGCCTCTACCTCCGTCACCGTACTTCCCTCAATGGCAGTAGAGTGGGTAATGAGGGAATACAGGTAGAACTTGTCGTAGTCTATCTGTTCCTCAATGCCCAGCCGACGGTGTTCGGCGAGCAATGCAAGCAATATTTTTTTGTTCTCGTCGGTCATATCCGAATGTCTCTTACAAACCCGTTACTCCTCCTTAATGCTCGAAGCGGCGATGAGGTCCTTGATGCCCTGCCACAGGTTGCGGCACGACTTTACGACGAAACGGCCGAGGGAACGGGCGGCTTTTGAGAGGACTACGCAAACGCGGCGGACAAAGAGCATTGCGCCGTCAAGTACCTGCTTCTCCGTAAACGTCACCTTGGAGGCTATGCGGCGGTAGCCGGCCAGCCACAAAAGGGGCAAGCCCGCGCCAACGACGAGATAAAGGAGAATCCAAAGTACGTTGCTCTGAGGGTTGAACACCGTGGGGTAGCTTCCCACTGACTCCCACGGCAGTCCGTAGGCAGCCACCTTAATGGCGCTGACGAGCTTGAAAGCCACGAGGTGAAAGGCGAAAATATAGAGCGTGCGGTCGCCAATGTAGACGAGGACGCGCTTGGCTACGCTTTCCTTGCGGTCGATGAAGCCGCAAAGGTAGGTGAGCGTGACAAAGGCGCAGAGGGCAACGAGCGGAAGTTTGAAGAAGTCGGCCACACCGGCGTTCCACTTCATGCAACTGGGGAAGAACGTTGCCCCAAGCAGCCAAAAGAGGGCGCAGGGCGCGACAATCTTCCACGTGAGCCGTTCCACCACCCTATATTGCCGGAGCAGGAAGCCCATCGCCATGAACGCCACGCCCATAAGCTCGCGGTAGCCGCCCTGAGCCACGCCGGCAATGCGGAGGTTGTCGGCCGTCTTCCAAAAAGCCAATACTAACGCCACGGCGAGTATGCCCCAGCCGGCCTGCACGTCGGTCTGGACGCGGCCACTGCGGCGAAAGAGTTTGAACAAGATGAGGAAACCGATGCTGGCAAGGAACAAGGCGCGGAAGAACCAAAACGTGCCGCAAAGGAACTGGTCGTAGCCCGACATATTGAACACGATGTTCCAAAGGTTCTGCCCGAAGTCGTGCCAACTGTAAGGGTGAAGTACGCCGCCCCCGGCGTTGCCGAACTTTTCGCTGAGAATGCCCAGCGAAAACATCAGGTTGTGGAACACGAGAAAGAACAGGCTCCAGCGGAGAAAGGGAAAATAAAGTCCCCTTACACGATGGACGAGGAAGGTTCGCTCGTCGTTGAGGTATTTCGTGTGGAAGAAATAACCGGCGCACAGGAAGAACACCGGCACGTGGAACGTGAACAGAAAATTGAACAGCCAGCCGCGTACCCCAGCATGGGAAAGCACCACGCAGAGGATGGCAATGGCCTTGAGTATGGTGAAAAGCGTATTGCGCCCGTTCTTCGCCGTGGCCGGGACGCTTGTTGTTTCGGAAGTCATAGGATGTGTTCTTTTCAGATACGTTGTTCGTCAAAGGGAGAGGAAACCCTTCCCTACCCCTTGCAGTCCATCACGAAGTCGCCCAGACCGCGGTTGTCGCCCTCCTTTTTGTCGCACTTTACAAAGGGCGACAGGAAGTGGAATATCCAGCCCTTTGCGCGGCGCCACTTGCTGAGGTTTTTCCATACCTCGGGCGTGAGCAGGTAGCAACGGGTGTCGCGGTCCTGCACAAAGATGTTTTCGAGCTGGGCCGTGGTGCAGCTGTCGGCAATGAGGAGGTTGCACTCGTAGTCGAACGACAGGCTGCGGCTGTTGAGGTTGGCCGAACCGATGAACGAATACGTGCTGTCTACCATCATGATTTTACTGTGGTGGAAGCCGCCCGTGAAGAAGTACATCTTAATCCCGGCCTTCATCAGCCGATGGGCGTTGTACTCCACGATGCGCGGCGTTATGGGGATGTCGCTCTTTTCCGACACCATCACCTGCACGTCCACCCCGCGGCGGGCGGCGTTGCGCAAGGCCCGGCGTATGTGGCGGCAAAGGGTGAAGTAAGGATTGATGATAAGCACCTGTTTCTCGGCGTGCTCGATGGCGTGGACAAAGGTGTCGTGGATGATGCGCGGCGATTCGCTGGGGTCGCGGTTGACCACGCCTACCGTCTTGCCGCCCGCCGTGGGCGTTTCGTCGGGCCGCAGTTGGGGAAAGTCCTCACGTGCCACCCGTTCGCCGGGATAGTACTCCGTGCCGTGGATGTTCTGGTGCGTCACCTTGTTCCAGAACGTGAGAAACACACGCTGCAGCTCGCCGACGGCATCGCCCTCAATGCGGGTATGCACGTCGCGCCACTCGCCGAACTCGGGCTTGCCCGTGATGTAGTAGTCGGCCACGTTCATGCCGCCCGTGTAGGCCACCTCGCCGTCGATGACCACAATTTTGCGGTGGTCGCGGTGAATGGCGTGGTTAATCCAGGGGAAACGCAGAGGATCGAACTCGTAAATCTCTACCCCGCGTGCCCGGAGGCTGTCGAGGTGGCGCTGGCGCAGGGGGCGGTTGTTGGAACTGTTGCCAAAGCCGTCGAACAAGGCGCGAACCTTTACGCCCTCGGCAGCCTTGCGCACAAGGATGGCAAACAGCTCCTTGGAGATGGAGTCGTTGCGGAAATTGAAGTATTCGAGGTGTATGCTGCTTTTTGCCGCACTGAGAGCCGGGAGAAGGTCGTTGAACTTCTCCTTCCCCGTTTTGAAAACAACGACGCGGTTGTTGTCGGTAAACCTCACGCCGAACTCCTCGGTGAGGTAGTTGACGATGTCGAGGTTGCTCCGCTTGACAGGACGGCAACACTGCGCCAGGGCCGGCAAATACGTAAAGTAGCTCAATAAGATGACAATGATTAGTGTTTTTCGCATGGAAGGTATCATTGCGCTGTGCGTGTACGCCCACTGCAGGCCGCGCTCCGTTGGCGCGGCGGCAAAAGGGAACGGACGTTCCCCCGAGGGGCAAGGGTCAGATCATCGTGCTGAAAGAGTCGACCACGCCGAGGAGGTGACTGTCGCCGTCGATGACAAGTACGGAATGGATTTTGTGCTGATGCAGAATGCGTTCGATGTCGGTAATCTTCGTGTCGGGCGAAACGGTCTTCGGGGTGCGCGTCATGATGTCGCTCACGGTCAACTTGAAGAAGCTGTCCTGCGAGTTTTCCATGGCGCGGCGAATGTCGCCGTCTGTGATGAGACCAACCACCTTGCCGCCGTCAACGGCTACGCAGAGCCCCAGACGGCCGTTGCTCATGTGGATGACCGCCTCGCCGAGTTTCATCGTGGGCGGAATGACGGGCAGGTCTTCGGTGTGCATCACGTCGCGCGCCTTTGTCAGGAGTCGTTTGCCGAGCGTGCCGCCCGGGTGGTACTGGGCGAAGTCGGTGGCTTTGAAATGGCGTGCCTCCATCAGTGCGCAAGCCAGTGCGTCGCCAAGGGCAAGGGTGGCCGTGGTAGACGACGTGGGGGCGAGACCAAGGGGACAGGCCTCGTGGCTCACAGCCGCATTGAGGTGCGCCGTGGCATACTGCGCAAGGAGCGACTTGGGGTTGCCGCTCATGCCGATGATGGGGATGTGGTTTTCTAAGAGGTAGGGAAGGAAGCGGAGGAGTTCGTCGGTCTGGCCGGAGTTGCTGATGGCCAGCACCACGTCCTCGCGCTGAATGACGCCAAGGTCGCCGTGGAACACGTCGAGGGGATTGATGAAAAAACTGGGCGTTCCCGTTGAGGAGAGCGTGGCGGCAATCTTTGCGCCGATGTGTCCGCTCTTGCCCACGCCCGTGACGATGAGTTTCCCCTTGCAGTTGAGGATTATCTCCACGGTTTTGTCAAAGTCGCCGTCAATGTGCGGAATGAGTTCAAGCAAGGCTTTCGCCTCGTCCTCGATGCACTTGATGGCTGTATCTGTCCACTTGCTCATTTGCTGTTGTGTGTGTTGTAGTATTCTTATTCTTGGCTCAGGCTTGCCACGAGGCTTTCCAAGTCGTTGAGGAAGAGCATGTTCGGTCCGTCGCTCAATGCCTCGTCAGGGTTGGGATGCGTTTCGAAGAAGTAGCCCTGCGCGCCGAAAGCCTTGGCCGCCTTGGCCATGAGGGGGACAAACTCGCGGTCGCCCCCGGTCGTGCCGTTCGCTCCGCCGGGACGCTGCACGCAGTGTGTGCAGTCCATCACCACGCGGTCGGCATACTGTTTCATTATAGGGAGGTTGCGGAAGTCGACTACAAGGTTGTTGTAGCCGAACATATTGCCGCGTTCGGTGAGCCATACCTCGCGGGCGCCGGCCTCGCGGCACTTCTCCACAGGATACTTCATGTCGTCGCCCGAGAGGAACTGCGCCTTTTTGATGTTCACCACACGCCCCGTGCGCGCCGCTTCTACAAGAAGGTCGGTCTGGCGGCAGAGAAAGGCCGGGATTTGCAGCACATCGACCACCTCGCCGGCTGCCTTTGCCTGGCAACTTTCGTGAATGTCGGTGAGGAGGGGAAGTCCGTACTTGGCTTTTACGTCGGCGAGCATCTGCAAGCCGCGCTCCAAGCCCGGGCCTCGAAACGAGCGGATGCTTGTGCGGTTGGCCTTGTCGAACGAGGCTTTGAAGTAGACCTCGACCCCGAGATTGTCCTTGATGCGGACAAGTTCGGCGGCCACGGTGTCGAGAAGTTCAGCGGATTCTATTACGCAGGGGCCTGCGATAAATATAGGTTTCATTGTGCTTTTATTCTACTGTGTGCTTAGTGTTCGCATTCCTCAGCCTTGTCGTCTGCGACGCGGCGCAGTACCACGGCCGAACGCGCTGGCAGGTAGAGCTTGAGCCAGCCTTTGTTGTCGCGGGCAAGGAGGGAATCGAAATTGGTGAAATGCCTTACGGAGTCGTCCGCCAGGGCGTTGCCGCCAAACTCAGCGGCGTCGGTATTGAGAGCCACGTCGTACGCCCCCTCAGGTACGCGGAAACCGTAACCCTCGTAAGAGCGTGTCGGGGAGAAGTTGAAGACGAAAACGAGGTCGCCTCGCATATACGCCAGCACTTGGTCGCCGTCGTCGTGCCATATCTCCTGCACGGGTTCTTTGCTCATCTTCGTCAGTCCCTCGCGCAAGAGGTGAACCATCGCCTTGTCGAAGTCGCCAAGGTAGTGGTAGCAGAGTTCTTTGTTGTCGACGAGGTTCCACTGGCGGCGTGCGTACTTATAGCTCCAGCCGTTGCCTTCGCGGGGAAAGTCGATCCACTCGGGGTGGCCGAACTCGTTGCCCATGAAGTTGAGGTAGCCGCCGTTGATGGTCGAGGCCGTGACGAGGCGAATCATCTTGTGAAGAGCTATGCCGCGGTGTACGGTGCCGTTCTCGTCGCCCTTGCGGAAATGCCAGTACATATCGGCGTCGATAAGGCGGAAAATGAGCGTTTTGTCGCCCACGAGCGCTTGGTCGTGGCTTTCGCAATAAGAAATGGTCTTTTCGTCGGCTCGGCGGTTGGTGAGTTCCCAAAGGATAGACGACGTGTGCCAGTCTTCGTCGCGCTTCTCCTTGATTGTCTTTATCCAATAGTCGGGGATGTTCATGGCCATGCGGTAGTCGAAGCCGTAGCCGCCGTCCTTCACGGGGGCTGCGAGGCCGGGCATGCCGCTCACTTCCTCTGCAATGGTAATGGCGCGCGGGTTAACCTCGTGGATGAGCTGGTTGGCAAGGGTGAGGTAGCAAATGGCGTTGTCGTCCTGATGGCCGTTGAAGTAGTCGCCGTAGCCGCCAAAGCTCTCGCCAAGCCCGTGGCTGTAATAGAGCATCGAGGTTACGCCGTCGAAGCGGAAACCGTCGAAGTGGAACTCCGTGAGCCAGTATTTGCAGTTGGAGAGCAGGAAGTGAAGCACCTCGTTCTTGCCGTAGTCGAAACAGAGACTGTCCCAGGCGGAATGCTCACGGCGCGGCGCAGGATAGAAGAACTGGTCGGGGTCGCCGCAATAGTTGCCAAGTCCCTCCACCTCGTTCTTCACGGCGTGGCTGTGTACAAGGTCCATAATCACGGCGATGCCGGCGGCGTGAGCCTCGTCGATGAGCTGTTTGAGTTCGTCGGGCGTGCCGAAACGGCTGCTCGGAGCGAAGAAAGAACTCACATGGTAGCCGAAACTCCCGTAGTAGGGGTGCTCGGCAATGGCCATAATCTGTATGCAGTTGTAGCCGTCAGCAATGACACGGGGCAGGACGTTTTGGCGAAACTCATTGTACGTACCCACCTTCTCCGCGTCCTGCGACATTCCGATGTGGCATTCGTATATCAAGAGGGGCGACTTCTGAGGACGGAAGGTTTTCTTCTTCCACTCGTAAGCCTTTTCAGGAGCCCACACCTGTGCGCTGAATATCTTGGTCTGCTCGTCCTGCACCACGCGCCAGGCCCATGCCGGCACGCGCTCGCCCTGTCCGCCGTCCCAGTGGACGGAGAGCTTGTACAGGTCGAGGTGGTGGAGTGCTTTTGCGGGGAGCTTGAGTTCCCAGTTATCGGTGCCGGGGATGCGGCTGAAAGCGTATTCGGGCTGTTCCTGCCAATCGTTGAACGTACCTGTCAGGTAGATTGCCGTGGCGTTTGGCGCCCATTCGCGCAACACCCACTGGCGGGCCGTGCGGTGCAGGCCAAAGTAGAGGTGTCCGTCGGCAAAGTCAGAGAGTTTGCCCTTTCCGCCCGTCAGTTCGTTGGCTTTGTAGAGGGCATGGTCGTGCCGGCCCTGAATGGCTTGTTCGTAGGGCTGCAGCCACTCGTCGTTCTTGACTATCTTCAAGCGGTTGGCACGGGCGCATTGCTTGCGGCACGGCTTGGCAGCTGTTTTGGCTTTCTCTGTTTTCATGGTATCGTGGTTTTCGAGTTAGGTTCTTGGGGGAGATCGGCGCGAGGCCTGGGTTACTGCACCACGCGTCCGTTGGAGTATTCGCCTTGCTTCGTCACGTTGCCGTTGGCGTCGTACTCCTTGTATTTTCCGTGTTTCAGTCCTTCGTGGTAGGGGCAGTCAATGCGCGTGCCGTCGGGGCGTATTTCTACGGACTTGCCCTCGCGTTTGCCGTTGAGGTAAGTGCCTTTGAAGCGGCCGCCATCGGAGGTGCGCAACACGCCCTCGCCGTTCATTTGGTTGTTCTTCCACTCGCCGTTGTACTCATCTCCGTTTTTCCACTTGTACACGCCGCGGCCGTCCATCATGTTGTTTTTCCACTGCCCGGTGTACGAGGCAACGCCCTTCCACTGGAACGTGCCTTGACCGTTTTGCTCGCCGTTGAGGAACGAGCCTATATATACGTCGCCGTTGGCAAAGCGGAACGTGCCTTCACCGGTGCGTTCGCCCACGAGGTATGAGCCCTCGTACACGTCGCCGTTGCGGAATTTGTAGATGCCCCGTCCGTCCTGCATGTCGTTTTTCCAGTCGCCGGTGTAGAAGTCACCCGTGGCGTAGGTGTAGGCACCGTGGCCGTTGCGCTGGTTTTTGCTCCAGCTGCCCTCGTAGCGAGAACCGTCGTTCCAGTCGAATACGCCTTTGCCCTCCTTCTGGTCGTCCACCCAGTCGCCCTTGTAATAGGCACCTGACTGGTAGGTATACGTTCCCTTGCCGTTGCGCTTGTCTTCCTTCCACTGGCCCTCGTAGCGGTCGCCGTTGTAGTAGTACATAGTGCCTTTGCCCTCCTTCTGGTTGCGGTACCACGTGCCTACGTACTTATTGTTGTTCACGGCGTAGAACGTGCCGAGACCGTTCCGTTCGTTGCGCGTCCAGTTGCCCTCGTAGCGAGAGCCGTCGGCGGCGGTAAAAGTGCCTTCGCCCTGGCGCATACCCTTGACGAACGAGCCTTCATAGGTGTCGCCGTTCTCATAGGCGACGCGCCCTTTGCCGCCGGGCTTGCCGCCGATGAGGTCGCCGGTGTACATGCCGCCGTCTTTCAGCACGCACGAACCCACCACAATCTTTTGGGCGGAAGCGAGCGTGACGGACAACGAAAAGAGAAGGAAAAGGTATTTTGTGTATCGCATGATAGTCGTTAGGTTTCAGTGGTTGTTGTGCAGGAACGCCTCGGCGCGTTCCAGATCCTCGGGGGTGTCAATGCCGATTGTCTCGGTGTCGGTTCGCCCCACCTTAATCTTTATGCCGGCTTCGAGCCAGCGGAGTTGTTCGAGGCTTTCGGCCTGTTCGAGCAATCCTTGCGGCATGGCCGTAATCTGGCGCAACACGTCGGTGCGGTAGGCATACAGCCCGATGTGCTTGAGGTATTCGTGGCGTGCAGGCCACTCCTCGCGCGGCACGTTGCGCAGGTAGGGAATGACGCTGCGCGAGAAGTAGAGAGCAAATCCCTCGCCGTCGACCACCACCTTGGGGGAGTTGGGATTCTCCACGGCCTCCATCGGAGCGTCCTTGGCAAAGGGTTTCACGAGCGTGGCTATGCCCGTGCTGGGGTCGTCGAAGAGGGCGGCAACGGTGTGGAGCTGCGAGGGGGCTATGAAAGGCTCGTCGCCCTGCACGTTGACCACCACGTCGGCCTTAATTCCCGACTTTTGGTACGCCTCGTAGCAGCGGTCTGTTCCGCTGCGGTGTTCGGTGGATGTCATCACGGCCTTACCGCCAAACTGTTCCACGGTCTTATAGATGCGGTCGTCGTCGGTAGCCACGAGGGTGTCGGCGAACACTTCCGACACGCGTTCGTAAACTCGCTGTATGATGGGTTTGCCGTCCAGCAGGGCAAGGGGTTTGCCCGGAAAACGCGTCGAGGCGTAACGTGCCGGAATGATTGCAAGGAATTTCATCGTATATATATAATAGGTGTAGTTTTAGCTATTCAAAGTAGCTTTCGCCCTGTGCGGACTTTGTTTTGCTCTTTGGCTGACCGCCCGACGGCTCTGCCGCAGCCTCGTTTTCTTCGGCCGACTTTTCCTCACCGCCTCCGCCGCCCGACTTGCCTGAACGGGAATGCGTACTGCCGGTCATTGGCTCAGGCTTTTCAAAGTCGCGTTCGGGATCGTAGCCCAGCGATTTGTCGGCATAGAGTCGCTTCATGTAGAGTGCCCATACGGGGAGCGCGGAGGCTGAACCCTGGCCCAGTGCCATGGAGTTGAAGTGAATATCTCGTTCGTCGCCGCCTACCCAGACTGCCGTGACGAGTTGCGGCACGCAGCCCACAAACCAGCCGTCGGAGTTGTTGTTCGTCGTACCCGTCTTGCCGGCTATCGGCCCTCGCAGGTCGTACGTTCCGCGCAGCCGGCGGCCCGTTCCCTCGTCAATCACGGCTTTCATCATGTCGATCATGTTGGCGGCCGTTTCCTCGCTGTACACCTCGTTCGTCCTCGGGGTAAATTCCGCCAGCACGTTGCCCTCGTTGTCCTCGATGCGGGTCACGAGCAAGGGGGCGCGGCGTATGCCTTTCTCCACAAAGGCGGTGTAGGCCGAGGCCAGTTCGGCGGGCGTAATGTCGCACGTGCCGAGGCAGAGGGGCAGCGAGGGCTGCAAATTGTCGTTGGCCACGCCGAGCGCATGAAGGTCGCGCACGAGGCACTGTCCCGTGGGGTCAATCTGGTACATCAGTCCGGCAGTCACCCAGTTGTTGGAACGGCTAAGTCCCCATTTCAGCGTCACGTTCGCCCCGTATTGGGCACGGCTCGCGTTTCGCGGACACCAGCCGCCGTAGCTGCGCTGCACGTTGGGCATGGTGGTGTAGGGCGTGAGGCCGCCTTGCAAGCCCATGGCGTAGACAAAGGGTTTCATTGTGGAGCCTATCTGGCGACGGCCCACCATGGCCATGTCGTACTGGAAGTGAGAGAAATCCGGGCCGCCCACATAGGCTTTCACGTAGCCCGTTTCGGGGTCGATCGACACCAGGGCCGAACGAAGGAATTTCTTGTAGTAGAGAATGGAGTCGACGGGGGTCATCGTCACGTCCACGTCGCCGCGGTACGAAAATACGGTCATCGGCACTTTCGTGTGGAATGCCTTGTCAATCTCCCCTTCCGTCGCGCCGCTGGCTTTCATGGCACGGTAGCGGTCGCTCTGGCGGATAGCTTTCTGTATTCGGCGCTTCACGTCGGCACGACTCAAGTCGGCACTGTACGGGAAGTTGGCGGAGCCTTTCCCCTCGGCCTCAAACTTGGGCTGCAGGTTCTTCCCCACCTGCTTGTACACGGCCACTTCGGCGTAACGCTGCATTCGGGAGTCGATGGTGGTGTACACCTTCAGTCCGTCGGTGTAGATGTCGTATGTGTCGCCGTTTTTCTTGTGGTTCTTCTTGCACCAACCATACAGGGGGTCGGTGGCCCACATAAGGGAGTCTTCGTAATACTGCTGCCGTTGCCAACTCTTGTACTTGCTGGCATCGGGCTGGTCAGCCATCATGATGCGGCGCAGGTATTCGCGCACGTAAGCTCCCATGCCCTCCTTGTGGTCCACCCGGTGGAAGTTGAGCGTGAGCGGCTCTTCGCTGAGCGTGGCGTACTCGGTGGCGGAGAGTTTGCCGGCCTTCACCATTTGCTGCAGCACCACGTTGCGCCGCTGGCGGCAGCGTTCGGGTTCGCGTACGGGGTTGAAGTAAGAGGGGTTTTTGCACATGCCCACCAACGTGGCGCACTCGTTGAGCGTAAGGTCTTTGGGCGATTTGCCAAAGTACACGTTGGCGGCCGTCTTGATGCCGACGGCGTTGTGCAGGAAGTCGAAATAGTTGAGGTAGAGGGTAAGGATTTCCTCCTTGGTGTAGTGGCGTTCAAGTTCCACGGCAATCACCCACTCTATGGGCTTTTGCATAAGACGCTGCATGGAGGTTTCGGCGGCCGACGAGTAAAGCTGTTTGGCAAGCTGCTGCGTGATGGTGCTGCCGCCGCCGGCTTCCTTGCGCCCCATTATGCCGCGCTTCACCACGGCACGCAAAACTGCGCGCGCGTCAATGCCGGAATGGTCGTAGAAGCGCTCGTCCTCGGTTGCCACAAGGGCGTCAAACATGTGTGTGGAAATGCTGTCGTAGCCTACAAACACGCGGTTTTCGTTGCGCGACCACGTTCCCATAAGCCGTCCGTCGGCACTGATTACCTGCGAGGCGTACTTGCTTATGGGGCTTTGGAGTTCATCGATTGGGGGCATATAGCCAATCCAGCCGCGTTCAACGCCCAGCACAAGCAGGGCGACAAGCGCAAAAAGGGCAATGTACACTCCCCAAACTATCTTCAATACTTTTTTTCTCATCCGAATGCGCAATGATTAGGTGCGAACGGCGGCGCGGGGCGGCGGCGTTCAGCAGTCAACAAACTGCGTACTTGTATGCAAACTTACAAAAAAGCGTTGAATAATGCAGCAACCGCCGGCTGCAACATAGAATATGGCGGTTTTCGGGACGGAATGGCCGGCCGTGCGTCACCACTCTATCACCTTGTCGTCATAGGCCAGGCGTACGTTGTCGGGCAACCTGCGTTCCACCTCGACGTGAAGCCCTATCTCGTGGCTCATATGGATAAGGAACGTGCGCCTTGGGTGTACCTCTTCAATCAATTCAATGGCTTCGGTAAGACTTTGATGGGAGTGGTGCGGCGAATTGCGTAAGGCGTTGACAACAAGGATGTTCAGCCCCGTTATCTTTCGTTTCTCTTTCGACGAAATGCGACTCATGTCGGTGATGTAAGCCATGTCGCCGATGCGGTAGCCATAGATGGGGAGGCGGTCGTGCATCACCTCGATGGGAAGCACCTCAACGCCGGCCGTGCGGAACGGCTTGTCGGCCGTGACGGCATGGAGCGAAATGTCAGGAACGCCGAGGTATTTCACTTCGGCAAAGCAGTAGGGCATCCGCTCACGGAGATTCTTGCAGCAAATGGGGTTGGAAAAGATGTCGACGGCACGGTGGAACGAAAAAGGGCGCAAGTCGTCCAGCCCGCCCACGTGGTCGTAGTGTTCGTGCGTCAGAAGCACCGAATCAATCGGCGAAAAAGGCAACCGCAGCATCTGCTCGCGAAAGTCGGGCCCGCAGTCTATCAAAATGCGCCGTCCCTCGTCGGTCACGTAAAGGGCCGACGCGCGCAGACGACGGTCGTGCGGGTCGACGGAACGGCACACTTTGCACGTACACCCTATCTGAGGCACGCCGGTGCTTGTCCCCGTTCCTAAAAACACGAGTTTGGGCATTTTTCTGCGGTTTTATCGATTGTTTCAGCTTATGAAGTTTGCCTCGGGGTGGAGCGTGATGCCGAATTTCCCCCTTACATCGTCAATGATAGCGTTGCAAAGGCGGACGATGTCCTGCCCCGTTGCCCCGCCGTTGTTCACCAGTACAAGGGCCTGTTTGGGATAAACGCCGGCACGCCCGAGCGATTTGCCCTTCCAGCCGCACCGCTCTATCATCCAGCCGGCAGGGATTTTCACGCCGCCATCCACGTCGTAGTGGGGCATATCGGGGTATTGCTTGGCAAGGCTTTCGTAGACCGCGGTGTCTACCACGGGGTTCATGAAGAATGAACCTGCGCTGCCAATGTCGTGTGGGTCGGGCAACTTCTCGCGGCGTATCTTTATAATTGTGTCGCGAAGCTGCTGGGCCGTCACGTCCTCGGGCTTTACCCCTTCGTCGGCTATCATGCGTTTGATTGCGCCGTATTCAAGGTCGGGCTTGAACGTCAGCGACAGGCGGTAGGTCACGTAGGTGACGATGTACCGTCCGCGGAGTTCGTTCTTAAAAACGCTGTTGCGGTAGGAATAGGCGCATTCATCGTTCCGGAACACGCGTTTCTCGCCCGTAGCCACCTCGATTGCCTCGACCGTCTGGATGCGCTGGCAGGCCTCTGCGCCGTACGCGCCGATGTTTTGCACCGCGCTCGCCCCCACCTCGCCGGGAATGAGCGAAAGGTTTTCCAGGCCGTAGTAGCCGCTCCTTACGCAGTAGTCCACAAAATCGTCCCAGCAGCAGCCGGCTCCCACACGCAGTAAAACGCCGTTTTCATCGCTCCCCGCCACAGTCAGGCCGTCAATGCGCGAATGCAGCACGCAGCCGTCGAAATAGTCGTTGACGAAGAGCAGGTTGCTGCCGCCGCCAATGTGGAGAATGCGCTCGCCTTTCAGTTCCGAGAGCAGTTTGCGCAGCTCGTCCTCAGAGGTGTATTCGCGAAAGTCGCGGCACTTTGCGTCAATGCCGAACGTATTGTGATGCAGGAGTGAATACATAGGTTCTAGTCCTTAATCTTTGTTTCGTATAACTTGGGTAAACAAATTAGTTTTCAAGGCGTTTAAGCATCCACGTCTTGCCTTTTCTGACGAACGTCAGCGAGCAGCCCATGCCGCCCGACTGGCTGCAAATCGCCAGCACGCGCTGGCGGGCGTTGCCGTAGCTCTGCCCGTAGTTCACGTTGGTAATTGTCCCCTTGGGCAGGGCGGGACGGTAGTCGGGCCATTGCTCCACGTCGAGCAAGCCCTCCACGTTCTGGTAATTGTCGTAGTCGTACGTCTTGAAGTGGAAGGGGTTCTCGATATGCTTGATCTGGAAACGCTTGTCGGCGGAGAAACGGGCGTAAAACTCGTAGAAGTCGCTGTTGATGTTTTGGCGCATGTCGTGTTCCTCAATGCGTGCCAGCATCCACTTGCCGTTTTGTTTGTCAAACACGTACTGCTTCACCCTGCGCCGGGTGAGGTACACCCACTCCACCGCCACTTGCTTCAGGCTCGTGTCCTTCTCGGCGGCGATCGATTTGGCGTTGTCGAAAATCATGGTGTACACATCCTTGCCCACATACAGGCGGTCGAACTTCCACCGGGATTTCTCGACGGGCGTGTTCACGCCGTCCTTTATATAAGGCAGGGGGAAAACGATGCGCGACGCTTGGAACTGGGGCTTGCGCATGAACGAGTAGATAAAGTCGTCGAACAGGCCGTCGGCGGCCTCGGGCACTTTGTCGGTGTCAGCGGCGGCGGTGTCCAGGGCGGCTGGCACGCTGTCGGGCGCGAGTGTTTTTTCGGTCGGTGCCGGCGTTGTTTTCTTGCACGACGCGAGCAGCAGAACAACGGCAATAGCGGCAAGGGATAACCTCATTGTAAGATGCTTTAATACAAGGGGCAAAAGTACTGCTTTTCAACCTACGGAGTATGTTATTGAGAAGAAATCTTTAACTTTGCACCCAATCAAGTACCACTCAAAATGTTGAAAGACAAAATACAATCGTTATTGCAGGAAGTTGCCCAATTGCAGGCAACCGACGCGAAAAGTCTTGAAGAACTGCGCATAAAATATCTGAGCAAGAAAGGCATCGTCAACGACCTCATGGGCGAGTTCCGCCAAGTGGCAGCCGACCAAAAGCGCGAGATTGGCATGCGCCTCAATGAGTTGAAAACGTCCTTGCAGCTGAAGTTCGACGAGCTGCGAAGCAACATAGCCACAAAGGAAGAGGACCACTCCGACCTCGACCTCACCCGCACGCCCTACCCCGTGGCCCTGGGCACACGCCACCCGTTGAGCATCGTGAAAAACGAGATTATCGACATCTTCGCTCGCCTCGGCTTCTCCATTGCCGACGGCCCTGAGGTGGAGGACGACTGGCACGTGTTCTCATCGCTCAACTTCGCCGCCGACCACCCTGCGCGCGACATGCAGGACACGTTCTTCGTGGAGCAACACCCCGACATCGTGCTGCGTACGCACACAAGTTCCGTACAGAGCCGCGTAATGGAGACGTCAAAGCCGCCCATCCGCGTGCTTTGCCCCGGACGCGTTTACCGCAACGAGGCCATCTCGGCGCGCGCCCACTGCTTCTTCCACCAGGTAGAGGGCTTGTACATCGACAAGGACGTGAGCTTCACCGACCTTAAACAGGTGTTGCTCACCTTCGCCCGCGAAATGTTCGGTCCGGACACGAAGATTCGTCTTCGCCCCTCCTACTTCCCCTTCACCGAACCCAGCGCGGAGATGGACATCTCGTGCAACATCTGCGGCGGCGAGGGCTGCGCATTCTGCAAGCAGACGGGCTGGGTTGAAATTCTGGGCTGCGGTATGGTAGACCCGAACGTGCTCGAAGCCAACGGCATCGACAGCAAGGTGTACAAGGGCTACGCCTTCGGCATGGGCGTGGAGCGCATCACAAACCTGAAATATCAGGTGAAGGACCTCCGCCTGTTCTCCGAGAACGACGTGCGCTTCCTCGACGAATTTACAGCCGCCAACTAACCCCTGGACTGCCCTTCGGCAGACCGAGGCCACTGCGGAACGACCGCGGACTGCGCGGAAGCAACCGCGGGAAACCGCCACATAGAACCATTCAGCCAATCCCCATACGGCACATCCGCCGCATGGGGATTGGCTTTTTCATGCCTCTGCCGCCACTGGCCGTCACGATGCCCCTCCTGTCCGTCGCCAAAAGCGTGCTTGCCGTTCGCGCCCCGGGGCTTGACGATAAATACTTGGCAAGCGACACATTGAATACTTGCCAAGAAGCAGATTGAATACTTGGCAAGGAGCAGATTGAATACTTGCAAGTATTTATCCACTACTACCGAGGTAAGAACAACTACCCCGGGGCTACGAACGGCTACTACGGAAACAAAAACAACACGCCAGCTGACCGGGCGAAAAACGAACGGAACAACAGCTTCCAGCCGCCGGGGAGAAGCAAAAGGGCGGCAAAAATCGAGTTTTTCGCCATTTCAGCGAAAAAAAAGCCGCCGAGGGTTGGTTGTTATGAGGAAATACTATACCTTTGCACTCGCAAAAAGGAAATACGGCTCCTTAGCTCAACTGAATAGAGCATCTGACTACGGATCAGAAGGTTATAGGTTTGAATCCTATAGGAGTCACACGAAAGGCTTCATTCCCTATTGCACGGCTCCTTAGCTCAACTGAATAGAGCATCTGACTACGGATCAGAAGGTTATAGGTTTGAATCCTATAGGAGTCACACGAAAGGCTTCATTCCCTATTGCACGGCTCCTTAGCTCAACTGAATAGAGCATCTGACTACGGATCAGAAGGT
>CAVGTD010000008.1:0-49569 GCA_963632215.1 Clostridiales bacterium | reverse complement strand
GGCAGCTCTCTTGATACCGGGCAACGCCCGGGTTCTCGGGCTAATCAGCGGAATTTGAGCAATGTGGCTTTGCGGGGCGTTGCCCCTTTATAAGGTAGTTGCCCCGTCAGGGCGCAAACGAATGTGCCCCGACGAGTACCCAGGGTGACGGCACTTTGTGCCTCTGCCCTGGGCTATGAGCAACTGCCCCGTTGGGGCGCGGTCCAGGGACATTGTCGTGGCAATTTTGCACCTCAAATATTCGCGTTTTGAACATCCTACCTCTTAGGGTATAAGGGGAAATGCGTTTTTTTAGTGGGCTGAAAGAAGGGATTTTGCCTTACCCTATGTGTAAATTCAAAAATGCGAATGCATAAGTGCGCTCCTTTGAGTATCGGCGCATTTACACATTCGCATAAATGGTTGCCGGAATGTTTCTTTCCGGTTGTCGGTCTTTACTTCTTCAGGGAGGCGAGAGTCTCTTTGAGCGTGGCGATTTTACTCTCCGCGTCGCTCTGCTTCTTGCGTTCGAGTTCCACAACGGCCGCCGGGGCATTGTTTACGAAACGCTCGTTGGAGAGTTTTTTCTTCACGCCTACGAGGAAGCCTTCAAGGTGTTTGAGTTCGGCTTCGGCCTTTTCAATCTCGGCCGCCACGTCAATCAGGCCGCCAAGCGGCACGGCGTATTCCGTGGTGCCTACCATGAACGAACTTACGCCCTCGCCCTTCTCTGCCACTACGGCCACGCTGTCCACGTTGGCCATCTTGACAATTACGCTGCCGTAGGCTGCCACAGGGTCGCTGCCTACAACGTGCAGACTGAGCGTTTCGCGCGGCGATATGTTCTTGGTGTTGCGGATGGCGCGTACGCCGGCCACCACGCTCTTCACGGCCTCTACCTGCGCAAGGATTTCAGCGTCGCCGTCCTGCGGGGCTGAAATGCTCTGGGGACTTACCATGATGCTCTCGCCCGGCTTGCGGTCGGCAAGGTGCTGCCACAGTTCTTCGGTGATGAAGGGCATGAACGGGTGGAGCAGGTGGAGCAAGTGGTCGAAGGCTTCAAGCACAGCCTTGTAGGTGGCTGCGTCGACGGGTGTTCCGTAGGCGGGTTTCACCATTTCGAGCAACCAGCTCGAAAACTCGTCCCAGAAGAGGTGGTACACCTCCATCAAAGCCTCGCTCAGGCGGTATTTGGAATAGAGGTCGGCCATTTCGGCTGCGCTCTGACGGAGCTTTGCGCCAAACCATTCTATGGCCAGTCGTGCCGTTTCGGGCTGTTCGGCCTTTTCGTCAACCTGCCAGCCCTGTACAAGGCGGAAGGCATTCCATATTTTGTTGCAGAAATTGCGTCCTTGTTCGCAGAGTGCCTCGTCGAAGAGGATGTCGTTGCCGGCAGGGGCGGCGAGCATCATGCCCATGCGCACGCCGTCGGCACCGAAGCGGTCGATGAGGTCGAGGGGGTCGGGAGAGTTGCCGAGCGACTTCGACATTTTGCGTCCCAGCTTGTCGCGCACGATACCCGTGAAGTACACGTTCTTGAAAGGCATCTTGCCCGTAAACTCGTAGCCGGCCATAATCATGCGGGCCACCCAGAAGAAGATGATGTCGGGTCCCGTCACAAGGTCGCTTGTGGGATAGTAGTAGTTGAACTCTTCGTTGCCGGGCTTTGTAATGCCGTCGAAGAGCGAGATGGGCCAAAGCCACGAAGAGAACCACGTGTCGAGCGCATCCTCGTCCTGGCGCAGGTCGGCTGCAGTAAGGTTTGCGTTGCCGCTCTTTTCCTGCGCCAACTTCACAGCCTCGTCGATTGTCTCCGCCACCACGAAGCCGCCCTCGGGCAGGTAGTAGGCCGGGATGCGGTGTCCCCACCAAAGCTGACGCGAGATGCACCAGTCCTTGATGTTTTCGAGCCAGTAGCGGTAGGTGTTCTTGTATTTTGTGGGGTAGAACTTTATTTCGTCGTTCATTACGGGCGGCAGGGCAAGGTCGGCAAAGTGCTTCATCTTGAGGAACCACTGCATAGAGAGCTTAGGCTCGATAGGCACGCCGGTGCGTTCGGAGCAGCCAATCTTGTTGTCGTAGTCCTCAATCTTCTCCATGAGACAGGCCTCTTGCAGGTCGATGGCGATTTGCTTGCGTACGGCGAAGCGTTCCTGCCCCACGTACATGCCGGCGGCTTCGGAGATGGTGGCGTCGTCGTTGAAGATGTCGATTGTCTGCAAGTTGTACTTCTCGCCGAGCATATAGTCGTTCACGTCGTGCGCCGGGGTCACTTTAAGGCAGCCCGTACCGAACTCTATGTCAACGTATTCGTCCTCGATAACGGGGATAACGCGCCCCACGAGCGGCACGATTACTTTCTTCCCTTTGAGCCAGTGGTTCTTGGGGTCGTTGGGGTTGATGCACATGGCCACGTCGCCCATGATGGTCTCGGGGCGTGTAGTGGCCACCACGGCGTAACGGCCTTTGGAATCCTCGTGGATTACTTCGCCCTCCTCGCCGGTTGCGCCAGAGCCGTCGTCCTCGCTCACATAGTACTTCATGTAGTAGAGCTTCGTGTGCTCTTCCTTATAAATCACTTCCTCGTCGGAGAGTGCGGTCTTGGCCTTGGGATCCCAGTTTACCATGCGCACGCCACGGTAAATCAAGCCTTTGCGGTAGAGGTCTACAAAGACGTGGATGACGCTCTTGGAACGTTCTTCGTCCATGGTGAAAGCGGTGCGGTCCCAGTCGCACGAGGCTCCCACGCGGCGCAGCTGTTTCAGGATGATGCCGCCGTGTTCCTCGGTCCAGTCCCAAGCGTGCTTGAGGAACTCCTCACGGGTGAGGTCGGTCTTCTTAATCCCCTTTTCGGCCAGGCGGTTCACCACCTTTGCCTCGGTGGCAATCGAGGCGTGGTCGGTGCCGGGCACCCAACAGGCGTTCTTGCCCTCCATGCGCGCATGGCGCACAAGGATGTCTTGGATGGTTTCGTTGAGCATGTGGCCCATGTGCAGCACGCCCGTCACGTTGGGCGGCGGAATAACCACGGTGTAGGGCTTGCGGCCGTCGGGCTTTGAGGAGAACAGGTGGTTCTCCGTCCAATATTCATACCATTTCCCCTCTACTTCTTCGGGGTTGTACGTCTTTGCTAATTCCATTATTTATTGTGTGTATATTTCTTTGGTTGTCGTTCCCCTTGGGGGACGGGGCGGTTTGCCCTCATTTGCCCTTTTTCTTCACGTCGATGAAGTAGGTCAGTTTGGCGTAGATAGTGCCGTTGTTCGAACGGCTGAAAACGTCTTTCTTGGCGTTGCCGTAGATGTCGGAAAGCCCGTAGTAGTAACGTCCCTCGATGAGAAAGTGGCCGGCTTTGGTGGTAAGTTCCGCACCCAGTCCGGCTGTGATGCCGTAGTCGAACTTCTTCTCCACGGGCATAGAGTATTGCTCGTAGGTGTCGTTGGGGCGGTCGGGATTGCCCTCGGTGTTGAGGGTGAACGTGCTGGCTTTGGACGTTTCGCCGATGCACCAGCCTATCTGCGGACCGGCAAGCACGTAGCCCATCAGCCCCCGTTTTTCGCGTCCCCAAGCCAGACGGGCCAGCATGGGGAGCTGTATATAGTGCATATCGCGGCTGTAAGTGTCGGGCAAGGGCTGCGAGCTGGAGTTGAGGATGTTCTCCTTCCAGCCCAGTGTGGTATAGTTGAGTTCCACCTGCAAGGCACAGAATGCCTTGAAGTAGCGTTCGCTCGTGTAGCGTACGGCCACGCCAACCGTCGGCCCTATGTGCTGTGACTGCTTTATGGTGGGGTCGAAGCCGATGCTGTTGAGCGCTATGCCGCCCGACACGCCGAGGCACAAGTTATGGCGCGGCTCGCCTACCTGCGCTTTTGCGCTAAGGGCGGCAAGGCACACGAACAAGGCCGCCAACATGCGGGCAACGCCTGTGCGGCGGAGGTATGTGGGGGTTGGGAAAATCATTGTGCGGAAATCTTCACGATGCTCATGTCCTTTTTGAAGTGGACGAGCCACATGCTGCGGCTCACGTAGCCTCCCTGGCCGCCCACGCTGGCGAAGCGCGCTTCGCTTTGCAGTTTGGGCTGCGCCGCCACGGTGTTGTCCTTGGCGGTCTGCGTGTTGAAGTCGTGGCCGTAGGTGGCAAGGTTTCCCAGGAAGCCGCGGGCAAGGTCGTAGCCCAAAGGCGCCATGCGCGGCGAGCAGCTGAGCAGCCCTGTGCGGAAGTGGCTGCGGTAGTTCTCCTCAAAGGCTTTGGCCGCCGTGGTGTGCGGATAGTAGTAGTTGGGGGTCAGCACGTAGGTGTCGGCTTCGTGGAAACGCAAACGGTCGTTGCCCTCGCTCGCGCTTATCCACGAGTCGTAGCCGAGGAGCGACACGTGAGCGTCGGGCAGCAGTTGCTGCACGGCTTTTGCCTTGTCGAACATCTGGCTCATCGTGGCGGCTGAGGCATCGTCGGGTACGAGGATGTATTCGCCCTTTTTCTTCCCGGCGAGGTTCATCACCACCTGCTGGGCGGTGAGGGCTGCCGGCACGTTCTTCACGTCGTAGCCGGCGGCGCTGAGGCGGCGTTGCAGGGCATCGGTCAGAGTGCGCTTGCTGCCGTCGGTAGTCTGAAGCACCACCACGCGGGTTTGTTTTTTGAAACTGTTCATGAACAGGTCGATGGCGAGCGTGCTTTCGTAGGCCTCGGGGGTATTGACCACGTAGAGTTCGGGGCGGTACGACACCTGAGGCACTTTCGACGAAAAGGGGACTACCACCTTGCAGTCCTTGGCCGAGAGAGCGGCCACGTCGGTGAAGTGCGAGGGATAGAGCGGTCCTACGATTACGTCGGGGCGGGCGGCTTTCACTTGGTTGAGAAGCTGTGCAATGCTCACGTCGCCGGACGGCTCCTCATAGGCGTGCACTTCCACGTTTACGCCGGCGTTTTTCAGTTCTTCCACGCCCATCAGGAAACCGCGGTAGAACTCTACGCTGCGCTCTTGCACAAGCCCAGAGCCTACGAGGGGCAGCACCACGGCCGCCCGTACGGTGGCAAGTCCCTTGGCCTGCGGTTGGGCAACGGTTTCCTTGACGGGAATGCGTATCACCGTGCCTTTTTTGAGTTTACCGTCCTGCTCCGCGATCGAGGGATTGGCTGCCATAAGCTCGTCCACGGTGATGCCGTTCGCCTTGGCGAGGGCGTAGGGCGTGTCCTTGCGCTTTACGGTATATTCCTTGTAGGTAATCTTCACTTGGGGTTTCTGCTCAGCGGGGACTGTGGCGACCGCGGCAGGGGGCGTAGCCGTCTGCGCTTGGGCAGCTGCGGCCTTGCGAGCCGCTTCGCGCTGCGCCGGCGTGGGGGCAGGTTCTGCGCCGCCTGGCACGTAAGGCACAACTATCGTCTGCCCGGCCTGTACGTAGTCGGCTGCGAGGCCGGGATTGAGGATCAGCAGGTGGTCGAGCGTAGTGCCGTGGCGGTGGGCTATGCCCAGCACGGTTTCGCCGGGCTGCACGGTGTACTTCACCGTTCGGCCTTGGGCGGCCTGCGCCTGTGCCTCTGCGGGCATCGCGGCCATGAAGCCGCACGCAAGGACCAGGGAGCAGAATATGTTTGTTAGGAGTGACTTCATCATTCTCTCTCGCGGCACGTGTCGGCCGCGTTTGTTCTATGTTCTACGGTTTGCAAAAATACACAAAAGAAAGCACTCCATGCGGCTGCATCGGAAAGAAAATAGTACTTTTGAACGTGCAAACAGCCGTCACGCTCACCGCCGAACGGCTATGCGCGTCAAACATTCCCCATATTCAAACAATCATCCGAAAACCACCTTTCGTCCCATGATACGAACGCTCATTCTCTCCCTTTTCGCCCTCTTCGCCGCCCTGCCTCTCTCTGCACAGAAGAAGCGCACCGCCCCTGTGGCCGCGCATACGCTCTCGGCGGAGCAGCTCATGCAGCAGTACCGCTTTGGCGAGGCCGCCCAGTTGCTGCAAAAGGAGGCAAGCACGGCTCGTGCGGCGGGCCGGGCCACGGAACGCATCGAGGCTGACCTTACCCGGGCGAACCTCGGGGCGGACATGCTGCGAGGCACGGAACGGGTGACGTTCGTGGACAGTTTTAGGGTGGAACGCACGCGGATGCTCTCGGCCATACACCTTTCGCCCGAGGGCGGACGGCTGGCGGCTTTCGACGATGAGAAAGGCAAGTTCGCCAATGCGCCGCAGAATGCCGGCGAAGCGGCTTACGTCAACGAACTGGCCGACCGCATCGTGTTTACAGCCACCGACTCGGCCAACGGCCCAAAATGCCTGCAATGCGCCTACCGCACCACCAACGGCTGGGGCAAACCCGCGCCGCTCGCCGGCATTCAGAACGCCGACGAGAACCAGGACTTCCCGTTTGTCATGCCCGACGGCGTGACGCTCTACTACGGGGCGCAAGGCGGCGACGGACTGGGCGGATACGACATCTACGTGACGCGCTACAACTCGGAAACAAAGGAGTACGTTCAGGCGGAAAACCTGGGCATGCCCTTCAACTCGCCGGCCAACGACTACCTCCTGGCCATCGACGAGGCGAACAACCTGGGCTGGCTCGTGACTGACCGACGCCAAGCCGCCGACAGCGTATGCGTATACGTATTTATCCCCAACGCCACGCGCGACACTTACGAAATGAGCGACGCAAACAAGAAACTGGTGGTGAGCGCGGCGCAGCTGATGTGCATCGCCGAAACGCAGACCGACGCGGCGGCGGTAAAGGCCGCCCGCGAGCGGCTCGCCCGAGTTGTGGCGGGCACTACGGCCACGGGCGGCGGCAAGCAGAGCCGCTACGTAATCAACGACCGTACGGTGTACACCAGCCTCAGCGACTTCAAGAACGCGAAAGCCCGCGCCTATGCGCAACAGGCCGACAAACTGGCCGAACAGACTGCCGCTCTGGCCGACGAGCAGGACAACCTGCAGCAGCTCTGCGCCAAGGGCCAGCGCACGGAAGCGACGCTGAAACGCCTCCGCGCCATCAACGCCGAACTGCCCTCATTGCGGCAGCAGCTAAGCGAGGCGCAGAAGAACATGCGGCGGGCCGAAGCGGAATAACCCACTTACCGAACAACCCCATGCATCCCCTGCCGCCGCTTGCGGCGGGGGATTTTTCACTTACATATCCTATTAACGAAACTACACCATGAAAAACGAACCTATCGCCCCCTCTGAACTCATTATCAACGCCGACGGCAGCATCTTCCACCTGCACGTGCGCCCCGAACAGCTTGCCGACAAGGTGATTCTCGTGGGCGACCCGGGCCGCGTGCCGCTCGTAGCCTCGCACTTCGACACCACGGAGTGCGACATTGCCAGCCGCGAGTTCCGAACCATCACCGGCACCTACCGGGGCAAGCGCATCACCGCCCTGTCTACGGGCATCGGGTGCGACAATATCGACATCGTAGTGAACGAACTGGACGCCTTGGCCAACATCGACTTTGCGACGCGTACCATAAAGCCCCAGCTGCGGCAGCTCGAACTCGTGCGCATCGGCACGTGCGGCGGACTGCAGCCCTACACGCCCGAGGGCACGTTCATCGCCAGCGAAACGAGCATTGGCTTCGACGGACTGCTCAATTTCTACGCCAACCGCGACAAGGTGAGCGACCTGGGCCTGGAAGAGGCGTTCCTCAGCCACATGAACTGGCACGGCACGCAGTGCATCGCCCACCCCTACGCCGTACACGCCAACGCTGAACTAATAGACCGCATCGCGGCCGACGACATGACGCGAGGCATCACCATAGCCTGCGGGGGCTTCTTCGGTCCGCAGGGCCGAAAGCTCCGACTGCCCCTTGCCGACCCCGACCAGAACGAGAAAATCGAATCGTTCGAATACGAAGGCAAGCAAATCACCAACTTCGAGATGGAGAGCAGCGCGCTGGCCGGCCTCTCCCTGCTCATGGGTCACAAGGCCATGACGTGCTGCATGGTCATCGCCAACCGCCGTGCGCACAAGGCCAACACGAACTACAAGAACAGCATCGACACGCTCATCCAAACCGTGCTCGACCGCATCTGACCCTCCCCCACTCCGCTCCATGCGCCCGCATGCCTTCCGCAACACGGCAAGCGGGCGCATTTTCTTCCCACATAGTCCGCGTAGCCCGTACGGGCGACACACGTACGCCGAACGCCTCACACACGTCACCCGTACGCCCGACACACGTAGCCCGTACGGCATACGCCAATTCCCCGGGGTCTAACATCAATGAATGCACTATGACCGGGATAATAGATATTCTCACATTGGAGCCAATTGCCGTAGAAAAGAAATCCTAACATCCTAACATTTACACACATGATTACATCCAAAACGGCACACACGTTTAAAATGCACTACAACCGCGACAAAGGGCGCGTACTTCTGGAAGCACAGGAATATCCGTGGACGTGGTGCCAAGTGGTACACACTACCCCCGAAAACCGCGAGCAACTGCGAGCCGAAATTGCAAAGCATTTCGAGCCTATTGCGGAGCATGATACGGATAAATCCTTTCTTGTTTTTCAAATTGCTGGAGGCAACTACGACGGGCAGCACCCTGAGCGTTTTGTCGAAATCAATCAGAATAACCATTCGCAAGTATTTCATGCGATTGTGGATACAGTGGCGCAAGCGGCGGCATGGTACTACGCAAATGTAATTACGCTTGGCAAAAGCTATATTGCAACTCCTCTGAAAACAAACAAACAATAAAGCAAAAAGGACGAAATGGGCCGTGCCTTTCAGGACATCGCCCTGCTCAAAAACCGCAAACACGCATTGGAGAAGAAGAACGATGCTGACTGCGTTGTACTCACACAACAACACATCCCATCTCTCACGAATTGTTTGAGAGATGGGATGTGTTGTTTGCGTTATTTCCTCGTGACGGTTATCCGCCGAAGTTGTCGTACATGATGCTTTCGGGTTCTACGCCGAGGCTGTCGAGCATACCGACTACGGCCTTCGACATGGGACCGGGACCACACATGTAGTACTCAATGTCCTCGGGGGTTTCGTGGTCTTTGAGGTAGGTGTTGTACATTACCTGGTGAACGAAACCTGCGGTGTACTTAACGCCGGCTGCGTCGGCAGCGGGGTCGGGACGGTCGAGCGCAAGGTGGAAGTGGAAGTTGGGGAAATCCTTCTCGAGCTGGAGGAAGTCCTGCAAGTAGAACACCTCGTTGAGAGCACGCGCGCCGTAGAAGTAGTGCATTTCGCGGTCGGTGGTGTGAAGCGTGCGCGTCATGTGCATAATCTGCGCACGGAGAGGAGCCATGCCGGCGCCGCCGCCCACCCAAATCATCTCCTTCTTGGAGTCGAAGTGGGGATGGAAGTCGCCGTAAGGACCGCTCATGATAACCTTGTCGCCGGGCTTGAGCGTGAAGATGTAAGACGAGGCGATACCCGGGTTCACGTCCATGAAGCCGCTGCGGTCGGCCTTGAAGGGCGGAGTGGCGATGCGGACGGTGAGCATGAACACGTCACCCTCGGCAGGATAGTTGGCCATGGAATAGGCGCGCACGGTAGGTTCGGTGTTGACGCACTTCAAGGGGAAGAGACCGAACTTCTGCCATGCGGGGAGATACTCGTCACCAATCAGGCTCTTGTCGATATCCTTGTCGTAGTCCATGGAGAATGCGGGAATCTTGATCTGGGCATACGAACCAGGGAGGAAGTCCATGTGAGCGCCGGCTGGGAGCTGCACTTTGAACTCCTTGATAAACGTGGCCACGTTTTTGTTGGAGATGACCGTACACTCGTATTCCTTAACGCCGAGGACGCTTGCGGGAACGTCGATGGCGAGGTCGCCCTTCACCTTGCACTGGCAGCCGAGTCGCCAGTTTTCCTTGATTTGCTTGCGGGTGAAATGTCCCTTTTCGGAGTCGAGGATTTCGCCGCCGCCCTCAACCACACGGCACTTGCACTGGCCGCAACTGCCCTTTCCGCCGCAAGCGGAGGGAAGATAAATACCCTGCGCAGAAAGAGTGGAAAGAAGGTTGCCGCCCTGCTCTACGCTGACGGTGTCCTTGCCGTTGATGGTGATGTTGACATTGCCGCTGGGCGAGAGGTACTTCTTGGCAACCAGCAGGATGATGACTAACAGGAGTATGATGCCAAGGAATACTCCGATGCTTGATAATATCAGTTGACTCATTGTGTTTTGCTTAATCTTAGATTTTCAAACCGGAGAAGCACATGAACGCCATGGCCATCAAGCCCACCGTGATAAACGTGATGCCGAGACCGCGCAGGGGCTTGGGCACGTCGGTGTAGGCCATCTTTTCGCGAATGGCTGCAAGAGCCACAATGGCGAGCAACCAGCCAATGCCCGAACCTAAGGCGTAGACAAAAGCGTCGGCCACGTTGCCGATGAACTGCGTGCTGCCGGGCTGCATGCCGATGCGCTGCTGCATAAAGAGGCTCGCGCCCATGATGGCGCAGTTGACGGCGATGAGCGGCAGGAAGATGCCAAGAGCGGCGTAAAGCGAAGGGGAGAAACGCTCCACCAGCATCTCTACAAGCTGGACAATACCCGCAATGATGGCAATGAAAAGGATGAACGAAAGGAATGAGAGGTCAACGCCCGGAATAAGTTTGTCGGGATTAAGAACCTCAGTTTGCAACAGATAGTCGACGGGCACCGTGATTATCAGCACAAACGTGACGGCCACGCCAAGCCCGAGGGCCGTCTTCACGTTTTTGGACACAGCAAGGTAGGAACACATGCCGAGGAAAAACGCGAATATCATGTTGTCCACAAAGATGGAGCGGACAAACAGGCTTAAAAGATGTTCCATTGTTTAGTGTATTCTGTTCGGCCGCGCGGGGGCAGACTGACTGCCCGGCGCGGCAGGAACGTTAGAAAGGAGGAATGGGGAAAATTACTTTTTCTTCGTTTCGCGTTCGCTGATTGCGCGGTGCGCCCAAATGAGGCAGCCGAGCAGGATGAGCGCCATGGCGGGCATGGTCATCATGCCGTTGTTGACATAGAAGCCACCGTTCGAAGCGTAGATGCTCTCAGGGATAATACGCAAGCCGAGCAGCGTGCCGTTGCCGAGGAGTTCGCGCACGAAGCCCACAGCTACCAGTACCCAGGCGTAGCCCAGACCGTTGCCGATGCCGTCGAGGAACGACTCCCAAGGGCCGTTCATCATGGCGAAAGCCTCCAGGCGTCCCATGAGGATACAGTTGGTGATGATAAGACCGACGTAGACGGAGAGCTGTACGCTCACGTCGTAGGCATAAGCCTTGAGCACCTGCGAAACGAGCGTTACGAGGGCGGCCACCACCACGAGCTGCACGATGATGCGGATGCGGTTGGGGATAGTCTTGCGGATGAGCGAGATGATAACGTTTGAGAATGCCGTGATAACCGTTACGGAAAGTCCCATCACGATGGCCGGCTCAAGCTGCGACGTAACTGCCAAGGCCGAGCAAATGCCAAGCACCTGAACCGCCACGGGGTTGTTGAGATTGAGCGGCCCGGTAAGGGCTTCTCTATTTTCTTTTGAAAACAAACTCATGTTCTTTACTTGTTAAGTTGGAATTGTTATTCGGGCAGAGGGGCTTACTTCTTCAACGAAGAGAAGTAGGTCACGTACTGCTGAAGCCCGTCGTGAATCATGTTGGCCACGCCGTTCGAAGTAAGCGTAGCACCGGTGATGCCGTCGACCTGATAGTTTTCCTTGCCGGCTTCAACCTTGCCGTTCTTGACAATGGTGAGCGCCACGTCGTGGCTGGCGGTGTCGGCATAGATATGCTTGCCCTTGAACTGATCTTGGAATTTCTCCTCGGTGATGAGCGCGCCAAGACCGGCAGTTTCGCCCTCGTGAGAGAAGTAGGCACCAAAAACAGTCTGCAGGTCGGCATTGACAGCCATATAGCCCCAAAGACCGCCCCAAAGGCCGCGGCCCGTCATAGGTACGAGATACTTCGTCTCGCCGTTCACCTGACACACGTAGAGAGGCAGGCAATGGCTGCTGACGTTCTTATTTTCAACAGCGAAACCGTCCTTGTCCTTGCCCTTGCCGTCCTTGACAACAGTGCCGGCAGAGTCGATTATCATGTCGGCCACGATAACTTCGCTGTATTTGGCTTCCACGTCGTCGGCAGTGGGGAGGTTGCGGATGTTGAGCGCAGCGAGGATTTGTTTCTTCTTATCAAGAGCCACGTTCTTGTCCTGAACAGGCTTCAAGGCAGAAGAAACAAAGGCAAGCAAAAAGGCAACTATCACGACCAGAACGGCCGCATATATAATTGTGTAGGAATTTTTGTTCGTGTTCATCTTTCCTTCTTTTATTTGCCTGCTCGCTTGAGACGCTTGTTGATGTTGCTCTGCACGAAGCAGTAGTCAACAAGGGGAGCAAACATATTCATAAACAAAATGGCGAGCATCATGCCCTCGGGATAGCCGGGGTTGAGTACACGGATGAGTATGGCGAGCGCGCCAATGAGGAAACCGTAGACAAACTTGCCGTTCTCCGTACGTGCGCTAGTCACAGGGTCGGTAGCCATAAAGACCGCACCGAAGCAGAAGCCGCCAGCCACGAGGTGTTCGTACCAAGGCAGGGCAGCGACGGCTGCCACGCCCTTGTCCTCGAAGTGGAGAGCGTTGAACAAGAGAGCCACTACGATGCCGCCCACGAATACGCTGACCATAGTGCGCCAAGAGGCAATCTTAGTATAAAGCAGGATAACTGCGCCGATAGCGATGGCAATGACAGACGTTTCGCCGATAGAGCCGGGAATAAATCCGAGCACCATATCGGAGAGCGAAGCGTGGGGAGCAATGCCCGAAGCAGCCTCGCCAAGAGGCGTGGCCATCGTGGCACCATCGGGCAGCGCATAGCCCAGGCCGCAGATTTGCTCGCTTGCCACCCAAACCTTGTCGCCGCTCATGCTCGTGGGGTAAGAGAAGAAGAGGAAAGCACGGGCTACGAGAGCCGGATTGAAGATATTCATACCCGTTCCGCCGAAGATTTCCTTACAGAAAATCACGGAGAAAGCCACTGCCAGCGCAAGCATCCAAAGCGGACAGCCCACGGGGACAATGAGGGGGATGAGGATACCCGTTACGAGGTAGCCCTCCTGAATTTCCTCGTGCTTCCACTGCGCTACGGCGAACTCAATACCGAGACCCACCACGTAGGAAACGATGAGCTTGGGCAACACAAGGAGGAAGCCATAGAAGAACATGCCCCAAAAACTTGCCTCGGCGAGTTTGCCGGCCAAAGAGGCGTTTTGGTAGCCGATGTTGTACATGCCGAAAAGCAATGCAGGGAGCAGAGCTATCACCACAAACGACATGATGCGCTTCGAATCGATGGCATCGTGTACGCTCACGCCAACCTTCGAGGTGGTATTGGGGACAAGCATGAAGCTCTCCATTCCCTCGAAGACAGAATGGAACGCCTTGAACTTGCCTCCCTCCTCGAACGAAGGACGAAGTTTGTCAAAGAATTGTTTTATCATTGTGTGTTTGAAAATACGGTGTTTGTGCATCCTTTGCCCGTTGGCGTTTCACAACCGCAAAGGCGGGAAACAGCGGCACAAAGGGATTGTGTGCTTTTGAAGCCAGAGGGGCTTAGGCGTTTTCCTTTCTCAGAACGTCCAAGCCCTCGCGCACGATGCGCTGAAGTTCAAGTTTGGACGAGTCGATAAACTCAGCCACGGCGAAGTCCTCGGGAGCCACCTCGTAAATACCCAAAGCCTCCTGACGGTCGATGTCGCCCGTGAGGATAGCCTTGATGAGATAGCTGGGATAAATGTCCATGGGGAACACGCGCTCGTACTCGGCACTCATTATCATGTGACGTTCGCCGCCCTTAATGCGGCAGTCGAGGTTGTAGGCGCGCTTCTTGCCGAAGAGCCACGAAAAGTAGCTGCGGCTTGTGGAATAATCGTTGAGGCGGGGAGCAATCCAGCCAAAAGCCTCGTTGACGTTGTCGCCCTCGGGAATGCAGCACACCTCGGTGCTGAAAGCAGAGAGGAAACCGTCAGCCGCAGACTTTTCGCCCACAAAGGGATTGCCGTTGATAATGCGTACGTGTTCGGTTGTTTCAAGCTGGTTTTTCAGCACGTCTGTAAGGGGCGAGCCTATAAGTGTCTCCACATAACAGGGGTTGCTCACGCAAGAACCAGCCACGGCAATGCGGCGCGACAGGACAACGTGTCCCGTGCGAAGGAGACGGCCCAGCGTAATGACCATTTCCGCACCGTACGTCCAAACAATCTCGCCCTTGTTGACCGGGCTTACGTGATTGATCTGCACGCCCACGTTGCCCGAGGGGTTCGGGCCGTCAAACACATTTACCTTAGCGTCCTCGACGGGAAGCAGCTCAGTGTTGATTTGCTCAGGGGAAATGCCCACGTATACGGGAGCGATCTTAGCCAAAGCCTTAATGCCCAACTTGAAGTCAGCCTCGTTGCCCTTTGCCACGAAAGTGAAGTTGGCGGCGAGAGGCATCTTGCTGAATGCGGAAACGAAAATGGACTTGGGAGTGTCTGCCGGGGAGGCAATGACATCGTAGGGACGCTGACGGAAAAATGCGAACAAACCGCTTTCAAGCATCAGTGCTTTGAGTTTGTCCGCCGTAAGCGATGCCACGTCTGTTGCGCCGAAGTCCTTGAAGGACTGCTCTTTGTCGGCTTTGACACGGAAACGGAGTAACTTGCGACGTTCGCCACGGTCTACGCCAACCACCGTGCCGCTCACCGGCGAAACGAATTGGATCTGCTCCGTAGCTTTGTCTGAAAACAAGGCTTGTCCTGCCTTTACGTTGTCGCCCTCTTTCACCATGGCGCGAGGTACAATGCCTTGAAAATCTGTAGGCATCACGGCATACTCACCGCTCAACGCTGCCTCGACAAGACTTTCCTGTGCTTTGCCTTCCAACGTAAGGTCCAAGCCCTTTTTAATCTTATACAAAGTATTCATTTAACTACAAAAAATTTTCCGCAAAATTAATCATTAAGCCGCATTATTCAAAGAAACCAAAAATCAAAAGTGTCAGTTGCCAAGCCCGAATGTCCTCATTTTGCCTACACTAAGCCCCAAAGCATTGCAAAACGTAGGGCAATTCACTAACTTTGCAGAAGATAAATGCGCAACACACATATAATATATATACACGATGAACAAGCAACAGTTAATTGAGCAGATCAAGGAAAAGAAATCTTTCCTGTGTGTAGGCCTCGACACCGACCTCAAGAAAGTCCCCTCGTTCCTGCTCGAAGAGGAAGACCCGATCTTCGCTTTCAACAAAGCCATTGTAGACGCCACCGCCCCCTACTGCGTGGCCTACAAGCCAAACCTCGCCTTCTACGAATGTTTCGGCGTAAAGGGATGGGCGGCTTTGGAAAAGACTGTACATTATATTAAGGAAAACTATCCCGAACAGTTCATCATTGCCGACGCAAAGCGCGGCGACATCGGCAACACGTCGGCCATGTACGCCCGTTCCCTCTTCGAGGAGATGGACTTCGACGCCATCACCGTTGCCCCCTATATGGGCGAAGACAGCGTAACTCCTTTCCTGCAATACGACGGAAAATGGGTAATACTGCTTGCACTGACGAGCAACAAGGGCTCGCACGACTTCCAGCTCACCGAAGACTCCAACGGCCAGAAGCTCTTCGAAAAAGTACTCACCACGTCGCAGCAATGGGCAGACGACGGAAAGATGATGTACGTAGTAGGCGCAACGCAGGGTAAGGCGTTTGAGGAAATCCGCAAGCTTGCCCCCAACAGCTTACTGCTCGTGCCCGGCGTAGGCGCACAGGGCGGTTCGCTCTCTGAGGTTTGCCGCTACGGCATCACAAAAGAGTGCGGCTTGCTCGTCAACTCCTCGCGCGGCATCATCTACGCCGACACCACAGAGAACTTCGCTGCCGTAGCCGGCGAGAAAGCTCACGAACTGCAACAGCAAATGCAAGAAGAACTTGCAAAGACGGGCCTGATAGCCGGCTAACGCCGTAACACGCTTGCTTACAGCCCATTGCAAACAACTTTGAAATCAGCAGTTTGCCCACTTTTGGCACACAAAGGGAGCAGACTGCTGATTATTTTGTATTTTTGCATTCAAATAGTATTTTTGCTGAACTGAAAAACGCATATAGCAAAGTCAATGGAACACACTAAGCAACTTATGAACCTTGCGGCCGACAACATCCGTATACTCGCCGCAAGCATGGTGGAACGCGCAAAATCAGGCCATCCCGGCGGTGCTATGGGAGGAGCGGACTTCATCAATGTTCTTTACTCCGAATTCCTGACATTTGACCCGGACAACACCACTTGGCGTTGCCGCGACCGTTTCTTCCTCGACCCCGGCCATATGTCGCCGATGCTATATTCGCAGCTTGCCCTTATCGGCAACTACACCATTGACGAACTCATGCAGTTCCGCCAATGGGGTTCGCCCACCCCTGGACACCCCGAAGTATGTCCCCAAAGAGGCATCGAGAACACGAGCGGTCCGCTGGGGCAAGGTCACACCTACGCCGTAGGCGCAGCCATCGCTGCCAAAGCCTTGTACGCTCGCACGGGCAATCCCGGTTTCAACAAAGAAAAGATTTACGCCTACATATCTGACGGCGGCATCCAAGAAGAGATTTCTCAAGGCGCAGGCCGTATGGCAGGGCATCTTGGCTTGAACAACCTCATCATGTTCTTCGATGCCAACGAAATACAGCTCTCCACCGAAACAGCTGCAGTCATCTCCGAGGATACTGGCATGAAATACCGCGCGTGGAACTGGAACGTCATTGAAATCGACGGCAACGATGCTGACCAGATACGTCAGGCTCTGAAAGCCGCCAACGATGAGGAGGCTCGCCCTACACTGATTATCGGTCATTGCGTGATGGGAAAGGGCAGCCGCAAGGCGGACAACACATCGTACGAGCACGACTGCAAAACGCACGGCGCACCGCTCGGCGGCGACGCTTACGTCAACACAATAAAGAACTTGGGCGGCGACCCCGAAAATCCTTTCGTCATCCGCCAGGAAGTACAGCAAATGTACGACGAGCGCAAGGAGGAACTTCGCAAAATTGTAGCCGAACGAGTGGCTGAGGAAAAGGAATGGGAAAAGCAGAACCCCGAGAAAGCCTCGCTCCTTAACGACTGGATGGCACACAAGCTGCCCCACATTCCTTGGGAGAACGTACAGCAGAAGCCAAATTCGCCGACCCGAAACGGTTCGTCGGTTTGCCTTAGCTTGCTCTCTGAGTACGTCCCCAATATGATTGTGTCTTCGGCCGATCTCTGCAACTCCGACAAAACGGACGGCTTCCTAAAGCACACTACTGAGATTACGCGTACCAACTTTGCGGGAGGTTTCCTGCAAGCTGGCGTTTCGGAACTCACCATGGCCTGTGTATGCATCGGCATGATGCTCCACGGAGGTATCATCACGGCGATGGGTACATTCTTCGTATTCTCCGACTACATGAAGCCCGCCATCCGTATGGCTGCATTGATGGAAGTGCCTGTGAAATTCGTTTGGACACACGACGCATTCCGCGTGGGCGAAGACGGCCCGACACACGAACCCGTGGAACAGGAGGCTCAAATCCGGCTGATGGAAAAATTGAAGAACCACAGCGGACGCGACAGTGTGCGCGTATTGCGCCCCTGCGACGTTCACGCCGTTACAGAGTGCTGGCGCATGGCTATGGAAAACATGGACACGCCGACTGCGCTCATCTTCAGCCGACAGAACGTGAACGACCTGCCTGAGGGTACTGACTATCACGAAGGATTCACACACGGTGCCTACGCAGTGATCAAAGAGGACAACCCCGACGTAACGCTAGTAGCATCAGGCTCAGAGGTAAGCACACTGGTTGACACAGCCGCCCTGCTCAAAGCCGACGGCATTAAGGCTCGTGTGGTGAGCTGCCCCAGCGAGGGATTGTTCCGCCGCCAAAGCAAGGAGTACCAAGAAAGCCTCCTGCCCACAAATGGCAAAATATTTGCGCTGACGGCTGGCCTGCCCGTTACATTCGAAGGCCTAGCCGGCGCAAACGGCAAGGTGTACGGTTTGGAAAGCTTTGGATTCAGCGCGCCCTACAAGGTGCTTGATGAAAAACTCGGCTTCACTCCGCAGAACATACACAAGGAAGTTCTCAAATACTTAGGAAAATAAGAAACGCAAACAATGGACATTGTTGGATTGGCCAGCGACCACGCCGGCTACGAACTCAAACAATTCGTAAAGCAATACCTCGACGAAAAAGGCATTGCATATAAGGACTACGGCACATACTCCACCGACAGTTGCGATTATCCCGACTATGCACACGCCTTGGCACGTGGCATTGAGAACGGCGAAGCTGCTCAGGGCATTGCCATCTGCGGCAGCGGCGAGGGCATATCCATGACGCTCAACAAGCACCAGCGCATACGCGCCGCCTTGGTGTGGATACCCGAAATCGCCCACATGACACGCCTCCACAATGATGCCAACGTACTCGTGATGCCGGGTCGCTACATCGACACCGACACCGCCCGTGCCATCATGGACGAGTTCTTCAACACGGCTTTCGAGGGCGGACGGCACATCCGCCGAATAGAGAAAATTCCAGTCTAACAGTTAGCTAAAAGGCAAGCGAAGTAGTTATAAATCAAATAGATTTGCTATCTTTGCAGACGCTTTTAGCAAAAGATTAACTGAAAAATACATTAGACTAGAATGACTAAATCTGAAATCATCAAGGCCATCTCCAAAAGCAAGGGGATTGACCGCGAAACGATCGCGCAGGTATTGGAGGCATTCACGGTGGAAATCAAAGCCGCCCTGCTCTCCGGTAACAACGTAAGTATGCGCGGTTTCGGTACGTTCTACCTGAAGCACCGCGCCGAGAAGACGGCACGGAATATGCAGTCCAACACGACCATCATCATTCCCGAGCACGACATTGCGGCATTCAAGCCTGCCAAAGAGTTCGCTGTTTCGGTAAAAGACAAAAGCCAGAAAGCTTAATACAACAACTCACATAATTAATTCATAAAACGTAATAGGTATGCCTAACGGAAAGAAGAAAAAGAGACACAAGATGTCTACTCACAAACGTAAAAAAAGACTGCGCAAGAATCGTCACAAGAGCAAGTAAGCTTGACGGCTCAAATTAGGGTCTTTTTTAAATCAGAAACGAGTAAGCGAGCTTTACGAATGCAACAACAGCTGAATAATCTCTCGTTTACTCGTTCTTTTTGTATAATAAGTCCACGTCTGGCACACAGCCCCGTCAACAGCGGCTATGTACTGCCGACGCAGACTTGAAAAATTCTATTCATGACAAGCGAAGTTATTGTAGATGTAACCAAGAAAGACGTTTCGATTGCGCTGCTTGAAGACAAGCGACTTGTGGAATACCAGCGAGAGGGGAAGTCGGAGCATTTTTCAGTTGGCAACATCTATTTGGCAAAAGTGCGAAAGCTCATGCCGGGACTTAATGCTTGTTTTGTGAATGTCGGTTTCGAGCGCGACGCTTTCCTCCACTATCTGGATCTCGGTCCTCGCTATCGTGCACAAGAGAAATACCTGAGCCTCCTCGGCGACGGCAACCGCAACGTAACGCCCGACAAAGCGGGCAAAGCGGAGGAACTTAGCAAGGAAGGAAACATTCAGCACACGCTGAACGTAGGGCAGGAAATCCTTGTGCAAATCGTTAAAGAGCCTATCAACACAAAAGGCCCGCGCCTGACGGCGGAACTGTCGTTTGCCGGCCGTTTTTTAGTGCTTATCCCTTTCAGCGACAAAATTTCCGTATCGTCGAAAATTAAGTCGGGCGCAGAACGAACTCGTTTGAAACAGCTCATCCAGAGCATCAAGCCAAAAGGCTTCGGCGTAATTGTGCGCACTGTTGCTGAGGATATGCGCGTAGCCGAACTCGACAACGAGATGCGCATCTTGCTGAAACGTTGGAACAACGCCATCGAAAAGGTAAAAAAGGCTCGCCGTGAAAGGGCAAAGTTGCCGATTCTGGCCTACGAAGAGACAAGCCGCACGGTGGCCTTGCTGCGAGACCTCTTCAACCCGTCGTACGAGAATATCTACGTAAACGACGCGAGCGTCTACAACGAGGTTCGCAACTACGTGAGCCTGATAGCCCCGGCTTGCAAAGACGTGGTGAAGCTCTACAAGGGCGCAGTACCCATCTTTGACAATTTCTCCGTCACGAAGCAAATCAAAACGTCGCTCGGGCGCACCGTCACCTACAAGCACGGCGCATACCTTATTATAGAGCAGACCGAAGCGCTCCACGTGGTGGACGTCAACAGCGGGAACCGCTCCAAGGTATCGGAGAATCAGGAAGAGAACGCCCTCGATGTAAACCTCGGCGCAGCCGACGAACTGGCTCGCCAGTTGCGCTTGCGCGATATGGGCGGCATCATTGTGGTTGACTTTATCGACATGGCTCAGGCGGAACACCGCCAAAAACTATATGAGCGCATGGTTGAGAATATGCGCAAGGACCGCGCCCGCCATACAATCCTACCTCTGTCGAAGTTCGGTCTGATGCAGATAACCCGCCAACGCGTACGTCCTGTCACCGATGTCAATGTCGAAGAGACCTGCCCCACTTGCGGCGGCACGGGCCGTATACGCCCGAGCATACTCTTCACCGACTCGCTCGAAACGCAAATTGACCGACTTGTCAATCACATGGGCATCAAGCGTTTCCGCCTCTATGTGCATCCCTTTGTGGCCGCCTACATTAATCAGGGCATAGTGTCCATCAAGCGCAGGTGGCAAATGAAGTACGGCTTGGGCGTAAAGATACTCCCCAACCAGAAGTTGGCTTATTTGCAGTACTCTTTCCACGACATGAACGGCGAGGAAATACTGCTCGACAAGCAGAACGACATGAAGTAGCCGTTTTCAAAGGACTACTATTCACAAAACAAAAGCAAAAAGGAAATGCCGCGTCCAGCAATGGACTGCGGCATTTCCCTTTTCGTGTCACAGTACTCGTTCATTTTTCTTCCCTCGCCTGTTGCGGCGTGATGCCTGTGTGTTTCTTGAAATAGCGGCAAAAGAAGCTCACGTCAGTAAAGTGATATTCCCAAGCTATCTCCTTTACGCTCTGACCACCTCGTTTCAGTTGCATTTTCAGTTGCAGGATTACGTACTGGTCTATGATTGTCTTAGGCGTGTGTCCCGTCACTTGCCGGACAATGCGCGTGAGGTATTTCGAAGTTATGTCCATCCGTTCGGCATAGAAATTCACATCTCGCGAAATTTTGCAGTTACGCTCCATCAGCCACATGAAACGGTTGAAAAGCTGGCGGACGCGGTACGACTTCACCTCGTCGGGACACATCTCCGGGTTGCGCTGCAGGTATTCGTGAAAGCCTATGAAAAACGCTTTCAGCTGGCAAAGCACAAGTTGCGAGATACACGTGCACTCCGTCTGCCTGAAATACACTTTCAGGAGCGAGAACATATTGTCAATGATTTCCGTCACCACGGGGGTATCTTGCCGGCAGCGGTCCTCTCGCAGTTGCGAGTAAACGGTGTGTTCAAGCTGCAAACTCGCCTCGCGCAAGAGTGCGGGATTGTATTTCAACATCTCGGCACTAAACGGAGTTTCTGCCCCATCCTCATGCGTCGTTAGCCTCACCACGTCGTTTGGGAAAAGTGTAATCACTGCCCCCTCGTGCAGTTGCCAATCTTTATAGTTTACGTTAAGCGAAGCCCGTCCGCCGCGGCATATCAATATTGCGCCGTAGGTCAGCACCTGCGCACTGCTTCGCCACTCTTCGAGCTGCGTATTGAGGAGTTCCGCATCGTGCCTTGCGCTGAGTTCTTCCAAGTCCATTGCCTAAAGTTATTTCTCTTTTGGTCTGTAAAAGTACGTATTGCATGGAATATACGGGAAGTTCTGTTCCCACTTTGTCCATCCGCTGCGAAATATGTTAAACGTTTTCCTTGTCTCGTCACGCTACCTTTGCAGTTGTAAACATAAGGACAATGATGACGAAGAAACTTCTAATTGCAACACTTCTGTTAGGAGCCGGCTGCACAGCTGCGGCGCATGTTCCTGATGGCGAGACTTCTGCTACTGCGGCAGCTAGCGCAAGCCTTTCAATGACCATCGACCAGCTGTTTGAACACATCGAAAACAACAGCAAGGCTCTCCGCACCGCAAAAACGGGCGTTGAAGCCGCCAGTTTGGGCATAGAGGCGGCCAAGAGCAAGCGCCTGCCCGACCTCGATGCGTCGCTTTCGTTCAGTTACATCGGCAATGCACTGCTCACCGACCGCAACTTTTCAAACGCCAAAGGGCTTAGTTCGCCTCACTACGGCAACAGCTTCTCTCTTCAGGCACAGCAGGTTGTTTATGCCGGCGGTGCTATTTGCGCTGGTATCAAACTTGCCGAACTGGCTCGTGAGCAAGCAGCCACTGGCGTAAAGCTCACCCGCCAACAGGCGCGGTTCGTGGCTCTCGGGCAATATCTCGACCTCTTCAAAACAGACAACCAGATACTTGTATACGAGAAGAACATTCAACTCACCCGTCAACTCATAGACGACATTGAGCAGAAACAGCAACAGGGTATGGCTCTGCGCAACGACATCACGCGTTATGAACTGCAGATGGAGGCTCTGAAACTCGGGCTTACCGCCCTCCGCAACAATCGCGCCATCCTCAACCACCAACTCTGCAACACGCTCGGTCTTGAACTGGACACGCAAATCTTTCCCGACACCACCCTCGTCAATAACCTCTACGGCAACGAGGGAGAACCCTATTGGCAACAAACGGGCGCATCAAGTTCCCCACTTTTGGAACAAAGCCTAAACGCGGTGCGCATGGCCGAGCAACAGGAGAAGATTGCTAAGAGTGAACTTCGCCCCAAGGTTGCCATCGTGGCGGCCGACAACTTCGACGGACCAATCACGTTTGAACTTCCGCCCATCGACAAAAACCTCAACATCTGGTACGTAGGCATCGGCGTGAAGTACAGTTTCAGTTCGCTTTTCAAAAGCAACAAGCGCGTCAAACAGGCAGCCATCGAAACTCGTCAGGCCCGCGAAGCGCATTCCGTGCAGGTTGAGCAGCTCAACAACGCCGTACAGGAGGCTTGCGTCCGCTACCAGCAGACCTACGTGGAACTCCGCACGCAACAAAAGAGCGTTGAATTGGCACAGCAAAACTACAACGTGATGAACGCCCGCTACCTCAGCCAGCTCGCCCTCGTCACCGATATGGTTGATGCCTCAAACCTCCTGCTCAACGCCGAACTAAAAGAGGTGGACGCTCGCATCAACATCGTTTACGCGTACTACCGTGTGAAATACGCCGCCGGCAACATATAAACCATCAAAGAAAAACAACTCACAATACATTATATATATAGGAATGAACAAGAAAATAGTAAAACGAGCATACAACGTAGTAGTCATACTCTTTTTGGCAGGGGCTGCTGCTTGGTGTTTCAGTCACTTCACCCACGGCAGCGGTGTAGAGTTTACCGACGATGCGCAGGTGTGCCGACACATTACCCCCATCAACACGCGCGTGTCGGGCTTCATCAAGGAAATTCGCTTCAACGACTTCCAGCACGTGCACAAGGGCGACACGCTCGTCATCATTGAGGACACGGAGTACCGCTTGCAAGTGGCTCAGGCTGAGGCAGGGCTGCGCGGTTCCAAGTCGGGTTCGTCCGTGGTGACGGCAAGCATGAACACTACTGCGAGCAACGTCGAGACAGCCGCCGCTGGCATTGAGGAGGCACGCGTCGACATGGAGAACGCCAAGCAGGATTTCGACCGCTTTGCCGCCTTGATGAAAAAGGATGCCGTAACGCGCCAACAGTACGACAATGCCTACGCTCGCTACCTTGGAGCAAAGGCACGCTACGAACAGGCTAACAGCCGCAAGGCGAGTGCCGCTTCGGCCAAGGCTGTGCAAACCCACCAGCTTGGCGGTTCGCGCGCTGGCGAGAGCGTGGCCGAGGCGCAGCTCAACCTTGCCCGTCTCAACCTCTCGTATACGGTCATCATCGCCACCTGCGACGGCGTGATGGGACGCAAGGACATCCACGTAGGACAACTCGTGCAGCCCGGCCAAATGCTTGCGCGCATTGTCGACGACAACGACGTGTGGGTGACGGCAAACTACCGTGAAACGCAAATGGACGGCATTCTTGTGGGCAAAAGTGTAGACTTCACGGCCGATGCCGTTCCCGGCGTGGTCTTCCACGGCAAGGTGCAGTCGCTCTCTGCCGCCGCCGGCAACGCCTACTCCATGATACCGGTAGACAACGCCACGGGCAATTTCGTCAAGGTGGAACAGCGTGTGCCTGTACGCATCGCCCTTACCGCCGACAACGATCCCCAACAGGTGGCATTGCTCCGTGCCGGGCTTAATGTTGAAACAAAAGTCCGTAAATAATGGCTGGACCTCCCATTCTTCAAGGGCCGTTCCGCGTCCCTTCGTTCCACAGTTTTGTGCCGCGCCGCCTCCATCCGTGGATTTACCTCCTCTTCGCCTTCACGTTTCTTATGTCGGGCGGCATCTACGGGGGTGCCATGAGTCAGGTGATGGGCGAATACAGCCTCATGCGCGAGGATGTGCTGATGGTCATCATGTTCAATGTGGTGGGCGTAGCCATGCCTTTCCCGTTTCTTTTCAAGTTGAAGTTCCGCTTCACCAACCGCCAGCTATTGCTTACCGCCGCATTGGTGGTGGCCATGTGCAACTTTCTCATCATGTGGACGGACAGTCTGCCGCTCATGTGCCTACTCGCCTACGTTGCGGGATTCTTCAAGCTCTGCGGATGTTTTGAGTGCATGAGCACGATTCAGTTATGGATGACGCCCAAGCGCGACTTCACAATTTTCTTTCCCTTGCTCTACTGCTTTGTGCTGGGCAATATGTTCCTCGCGCCGTGGCTCACGGAGCACCTTGTCTACGCCTGTCAGGACTGGCGTGCAGTCAACTGGGGCATGACCGGTGCCTTACTTCTCGTGGCTCTTGCTGTATACGCCCTTACGCACAACTTCCGTTTCATGAAGCCGCTGCCTTTCATCAGCGTTGACTACATTGGCTGCTTGCTTTGGTCGGCGTGGATGCTTGAGTTCATATTCTTCTTCAACTACGGCGAACATTACAATTGGCTCGACTCCAAGGTGATGCAAGCCGACGTGGTGCTATTCTTGATTACGGGCTACTTCTGCATCCAGCGAATGCGCCACATCCGCCATCCATACATTGCCCCCGAAGCGTGGCGGTATAAACGGCTCATTCCCCTGCTCACGCTCTTTGCCTTTGTAGAGTTTATGGGCAGCACGCCCAAGGTGCTGCAAACGGCGTTCACGGGCAGTGTGCTGCATTTCGGCAGCGTCACGACCAACGTGCTGAACTTCGTGGAATGGACGGGTGCCATCGCCGGCTGTCTTTTTTGCCTGTTTTGGTGCAAAGTGCTTCAACGCAAGTACACGCGTCTGTTCACTCTCGGCGTGGCGGCCATGGCGGCCTACCCTGTGATGATGTACTTCCTCATCAACCCGGGGCTTCCTATCGAGGCTCTCTACCTCCCCACGTTTCTCCGCTCGTTCGGCAACGGCATATTCTTCTGTATGCTCACCATCTACCTCGAAGAACTCATGCCTTTCCAGCACTTTTTCATGGGGCTGACCATGGCTGGCATCATTCGCAACGGTCCTGTCTCCACGATGTGTTCGGGGCTTTACAGTTTTTTCCTACGCCGTCAAATGGCCGACAACATGGCGCGCGGACTTCCATACGATGCCTCTAATCTTCTGATGATTAGCGTCAAGCAGCTCTACGGAGTCACGTGCTTTATTGCGCTCGCCGTTCTCGTGGCTTTCATCCTTTGGGACATCCAGCCCGTGCGCAGCACGCTGAAAAAGATGCCGGCATGGAACTTTGTAGGCCGCATGATGAGAAAAAAAGAGGGGCAGCACGCCCCACGTCCGGCCGCCATCTCTTGAAAACCAATACACACATCCCGCAATCCTTGTTTGCGGGATGTTTTTGTTTGCCCTCATTGTCTACCTTGCCAAATTAGCTCAACGCACATTCGCCTTGTTTGCCAAAGTTTATGCATTTTTGCAAAGGAGAAACTACCCATAAGGACTATTCTACTACCCAAAAGAGGGTGTGATTACTCAAACGTGTCGGCGAACGGAAATTTGGCGAATGGCAAGTAGTGGAATAGTCTTGCAAACGATGATTTCCCTAAACTCATAGAACAACTGTCACCCTATGGTACGAAGAAAACACATCCTAACGAGCCCGGGTGTTTCCGTCCCCATGCAGCACAATACCATTTACGAAAACAAATGAAGCATTTTCTTGAACTTGTAGCAGATGATCTGCGCGCGAAGTCTGGCAACGACCTCAGCCGCACTATTGTGATTTTCCCCAACAAGCGCGCATGCCTGTTTCTCAACAAGTACTTGGTTAAGGACAACCTGCCCGTGTGGTCGCCTCAGTATATGACTATCAGCGAGTTCTTCACGTCGCTGACCAACATCACCGTGGCCGACCCTATCGAAACGGTCATACGCCTGTATAAGATTTACCGCAAACTTACGGGCAGCGACGAGAGCATCGACTACTTCTACGGATGGGGCGAGCGCATCCTTGCCGACTTTGACGACCTCGACAAAAACCTCGGCAATGCAGAAAAGATTTTCTGCGACATGAGGGAATACGAAGAAATCGGCAGCGAAACGGATTTCCTTACCGAGGAGGAGATGGAACAGCTGCGACACTTTGCCAAGGACTTCGACACTAAGCATACTGAGATACGCAACCATTTCCATAAGTTGTGGAAAAACATGTTGGGGCTTTACAATGGTCTGCGTGAAGAACTCAGTAAAGGCAATCAAGCCTACGAGGGTCAGCTCTATCGCTATGTGGCAGAGGGGCTGAAAAAAGGAGCAATAGAACTTCCCAACGATGTGGACAGAATTGCCTTTGTGGGCTTCAATGTACTCGACAAGGTGGAAAAGGAACTTTTTTCATTCCTCAAAGACAAGGGCAAAGCCGTGTTCTACTGGGATTACGATACGCACTATATGCAGAGCGGAACGGGCGTGCCTGTCGAGGCGGGAACGTTCCTGAAAGAGAACTTGCAGTCCTTTCACAACGCACTCGGCGAAAAGGACTATTTCAACAACCTTACAGGTCGCGAGGAGCAGGACAAACTTCGCATCACTTACGCCGAGGCGGACACCAACGCCATTCAGGCGCAATACGTCGGCAACTGGCTAAGCGATAAGGACTATAAGGAATCTGACAACACGGCGATTGTCCTCTGCGACGAGACTCTATTGCAGTCCGTACTTCACGCTCTGCCCGGCACGGATGACTACAAGGTGAACATCACCAAGGGCTATCCGCTCAGCCACACGCCGGCCTACACGTTCATTGCGCGCAAACTGGACGAAATGCTCACCGAACGCCGAATTGCGGACAGCCAGCGGACCGAACAGGGCGAAAATCTACCACCGCTCACGCCTGGCGAAATCAAGGAGGCGTTCTCCCGTTTGCGCGAGCTGGTGGAGGCTGAGGCTTTAAAGGCTGAGGAGAACACTGAGAAGTATACGGGGATAGACTCAAAGGACGAAAGTTGGAGCTACTTGCTTTACACGGAGTCGTATTTCCAGGTCTTCACCACTCTCACGCGTTTCATCCATCTCATTGAGCAAGGCGAGTTCATCGGTTCCGACGGCAATGCGGTCATCAGTCTGCACACGCTCTTCAAGCTGGTGCGCCAAGTGTTGCGCAGCATTACCATTCCCTTCCACGGCGAGCCGGCAGAGGGTTTGCAGGTGATGGGCGTACTCGAAACGCGCTGCCTCGACTTCGACAATCTGCTGCTGCTCTCTGTCAACGACGGCATCCTGCCTCAAAAGGCGAGCGACGCGTCGTTCATCCCCTACCTCATTCGCAAGCGTTACGGCCTTACAACAGCTGCCAAGCGCACTGCCGTCTACGCCTACTACTTCTTCCGGCTGCTGCAACGCGCCAAAAACGTCACGCTTGTCTACAACTGTTCCACAAGCACTTCGCAAAAGGGCGAGATGTCGCGTTTCATGAAGCAGATGCTTATCGACCCTCAGTTTTCCGGCCGCATCGAGCGCATCCACCTCACGAGCAAGCCCGTGCCTATGCCGCTCTCTACTAAGTTCAATACAAACAGCCCGTGGAAAGATGGACCTGCCATGACGCGCTTCTCTCCTTCCGCGCTGAACACGTACATCAATTGCAAACTAAAGTTCTTCTTCAAGTACATCAAGCATTTCGATGTGCCGTCGGAGTCTGACAACACCATCGACCAGCGCGACCTCGGCACGGTGTTCCACGGTACGGCGGAACTCATCTACAAAGAATGCCTCAGCGACAAGCGCAAACGCGCTTTCACGCCGTCGCAGATTGCCCATTTCCTCGACACCTCGGGCGACGCTGCCCTCACGCAGCTCATCCGCCTAACCATTGAGGAGGAGAACAAAGAAAGGAGCAAGCCTCACAAAAGGGGCGAGTTGATAAAGAGTAGCGTACTGCTCGAAAGCACCGTACTTCATCTCATCAAGCAGCTGCTTCGCTACGAGGCCAATGCCGCCAACGTGGCGCAAACGGAGCTGCTCGCCACCGAGTACGAAACAAGCACCACGCTCAAAGTGCCGTACGGCAATGAGGGCGACACCAAGGACATTGAAATCTACGGCAGCATCGACCGTCTCGACGTGCAGCAGACAGCCGACGGCAGCCAGCACCTGCGCATCATTGACTACAAAACAGGCGGCACGCCTCACGACGTGAAAGGCTTCGACAAACTCTTCCACGACACTCCGTCTCACATTGCCGACCACGCCTATATCCGCCAAACGTTCATGTACTCGCTCATAATGCTCGACCACCCACACAACGAGTGTCTGAGAGATATCCCCATCCAGCCCCAGCTCTACTACGTCAACCGTATGTCGGGCAACGACTTCACGCCCGCCATAAGCGTCGACGGCAACGCCGTAGCCGACTTCCGCCAGCTTGCCGAGCCGTTCCGCAAAGACTTAACAGCTCTCATCGCCGAACTAATCAGCCCCGACAACGACTTCGACGCAAACTACGAGAAGGAAAAGTGCAAATTCTGCGACTACGCCGAACTCTGTCGGTCAATATGCCGCCCGTCAGACGTCGAGCAAAACGTAAAACAGAAAAACGAGGAGGAAAGCCGCAGACCGTAGTACATCAGCAGGCAAAGCAGGCGATTCGGTCTTTGTAGCAGCCTCGTCACATCGTCAAGTCCGACAAGTCAAGTCGGTATGTGGTTTCAGCTATATGCTCATTCTCGAGAAACATGAGCATATAGATGGGCATATATACGACCTTCCCCGTCGTCCGCACGTTGCCGTTGCACAGTACGAGGGCTTTGGGAATGCGGTATTCGTCCGATGCCATCACGTTTGTCAGTGCCTTGTGCTGCACGTAGTCCTTGCCCGATTTCACCTCGATGGGCAGCACTTGCCCCTCGTGTTCCACTACAAAGTCGAGTTCGCCCGCTCGTTTGCTGTTGAAGTAGTAAAGGTCAAAACCGTGCGCCTTGAGTTCCTGCGCCACGGCATTTTCGTAGATTGAGCCAAAGTTGACCGACTGCGAGTTGTCGAGCAGCCGCAACTGTATTCCGTTGGCGAATTGGCTTGTGAGCAGTCCGACATCGCTTTGGAACAGTTTGAACAGGTTGCGTGTCTTTGCCAGCAACAGGGGGTGTTTCGGTTCTTCCACGTTGTAGGCGGGCAATGCCACACCTGCCTCGCGCAGCCACAGAAAACTGTTCTCGTAGGTGGCGAACCGCGCTTTTTCGTTCAGGTTTTTCAGAATGAACCTCTTGTTCTTGGCGTTCAGCTCCGAGGGGATGAGTTTGAAAATGTCTTCGAGATGTAGCCGCTGGTTGTTGTCGTCGCGTTTGTACTTCATTATGTCGCGCAGGTATTCGCGTAGGATACTCTGTTGTACTGCCACGACGTTTTGCAGGTTGTTCGTGTCGAGATAGGCCTGCACGGCTTGTGGCATACCCCCTACCACGAGGTAGAGCCTGAACGCTTGCAGCAACCGCTCGTGTACAAAGTCGTCCACTGGCTTGATTTCGGTCCAGCACTGCCGCAGGTTATCTATTACCTGCGGCAGCATACCGATGGCGGCAAAGAACTCCTGTAAGTCGAGCGGGTACATGTCTTTCACGTCCATATATCCCACGGGTTCCGACCGCAGGTTGTTTAGTTCCACGCCGAGGAGCGAGCCGCTGAGTGCGTATCGGTAGCTGCCCTCGTCTACAAGCGATTTTATGAGCGTCACCACGTCTGGGCAAACTTGCACCTCATCGAGAAAAATCAGTGTCTTGCCCTTCACAAGCGGCTTGTTGGCGAATGCCGAGAGGCGTAACAATATCTCGCCCGCGTCTTTCGCTCCGTTGAATATGCCAGCCGCTTCGGGTGAGGTGACGAAGTTTATCTCAATGAATTGGTCGAAAATGCGCTTCCCGGCTTCTCTAATCGAGTAGGTCTTGCCTATCTGTCTCGCCCCTGTCACGAGCAATGCCTTATTTGTGTTCTTGAAAAAATTATTAAGAAAGGTATCTATCTTTCTCTGTATCATATTCTTGCGTAAATCAAACTACACTTTTCCAAGGCAAATATAAGGCATAAACTACACTTTTCCAGCACAGAAACGCCTAAATATTTACACTTTTCCAATATGATATAAAGTAAAAAACTACACTTTTCCAAGATTTTGGACTGCTGGAGGGGAAACGGGGCGCATTCGGGAAAGCGTATGCTGCTTGTGATCATGGCGGTGCGCCGTGGTCGGAATGCTCAACAGCCTTGGCGTAGAACCCGAAAGCATCATGTACGACTCACAAAGAGAACACTTGACGCTCATTAATTTCAGGCTACTGCAAACTTCTCATCCGCTTCTCGGGTAAGCTCTTTGACCAAGCTTCTACACCTATGGGAAGGTTCCTTCCATAATTGGCTATGTTCGTCAATGAATGCGATAGTATGTACATAATCATACAACATGTAAACGGCCGTATGGTACTGATACCATACGGCCGATATAGACGATACCATAGCACCGCTTTGCACGACATTTGTCATCCGATACCGCGGTACCATTTGAGGGATATTCTCAACCAACGAAGTATTACAATGCATTTTTTGCATCTTCGTTGTCTTTGTATGCTTTTAAAAAACCACGACGAAATTCCTTATACATTGAACGGTTGCTGATATACTCTTTTCTCATGTTGTTTAACTCATTCTGGCAACGATTGACATAACAACTCTTTAAGTTTTCATCATTGTTACTAGTTATTCGTCCAATTTGATACCCCAAGAGGAAAAACATGCACCAGCCTCATACCCTGCATGATAAGCAGTTCCGTCAACAGATTCACTTGTCTCCGTAGAAGATGATTCCGAAGTTGATGGTGATGTTGCAGTGTCGGAATCTAATGGGCTATTATCTGCACAGGTGGTGTCTTCCACAGCTGTACTGTGAGCCGTTGTTGCCGTCTCTCCCCCAGAGACTTTGCGGTGATTGCAGCTGCTCAACGTGCAGAGGGTCATACCTAATACCAATAATACGGGTTTCTGATTTTTCAAAAATGAATGTTTCATAAGATTTTTCTATTAATTGTACGATGTTTATACGTTCAATAGCATTTAGTTATTACTAAGCCATTAGGGCAGCTTGAAGTTCGTCCAGATTGTTTATTATTGATGATTCCGCATTGGTATCATTAGCAAACTTTCGAAGGCGTGAAACATATTCCACTGCGATGGCAATTCCAGCATTGCTATCATCTAAACCTCCTAAAGCGACCTTGGCCTTTTGAAGAAAACTATTCATCGGACGAACAGTTTCGTGGTCGATTTTAAGATTGTCTTTGTTCGTTACAACACTGTTGGTAACAGGAACATCGGCATCTAATAATGCATTGACACCACCATCAATAATAGCATCATAGTGTACGGCATTAGCAGGTAAACTTTTGATAGCCTCTGCAAATACTACATGTTTTTTCATACTTACAATAAATAAGTTACATACCATACAAGCCCATCTGGTATAAATCGCTGAAGTTATTCTAAACCACCAAACGCTAAACGTGGGCTTCCACCTCCGCTCGTCTCCGTTCTAGGCCCTAGGAAAGCCCCTATAAGTGACGAGTAGAGTGTCTGCCCACGCCGGTATTTGCACGTATCCGTATAAGTGTGCATGAGGGAATATGACATACCCTCACTTGCACACCCCGGGATACAGTTGTTACATACCCGTAGCAGCCACTTCTGACATTGTCGTTGACTTATAGTTTTGAATTTCCTAGGTTCAGAACGGTCATTGACAAAGCGTTAGTGACGCTTTAACATTAAGTAGTACCCACCCACGACCATAAGGTCTGTCTTTGCCTCGGCAAAGTCCCGCCGCCACTGCCTTCGTGAGGTTTGCGGACGGCACGGCGTGGGTATAGACAATGCAAAAATGATATTTTTCTCTTACAAACAACTATTCTTTCATAAAATATGTCAAAGCTATCCCATTTTTCATACATTTCCCTTGGCTTCTTTGACTTTTCAGGGGACAAAAAGACTATGGATCTATGCCCGTTATCGGTCGGTTCAATCAGAATGTAGCCGAAATGCGGCTCATAAAACCTGCCAAATAAGAACATTCCAACCGGAAAAATGCCAACGGGACATATTAATTGTTATCTTTCGCCGTAATTCGTTGAAAAACCGCTGAAGCTAATCTTACGGATAGCGATAGCATATTTAAGGAAAGCTCCGCCCATGAAACGCACCGTTCTCTGCCTCATACTTTCGCTTTGCTGGCTTTCCGCCCTTGCACAGACGCTGGGGGCGGACACGGCGGGCGTGGACTCTGCGAGGGGGCGCAGGGCGCGGTGGGACGTGAACGCGGAAGCCGCCGGCGGCACGGACAGCCGCTACCTTACCCGGCTCTCCGCCCTGCGCGCCACGGAGCATTCGAGCCTGTCGTTCTTTGCCGCGGCCAACAATGTGAACGAATACGCCAAGCCCGACGGACTGAGCCTTTGGCAGCCTGGGAAGAGCGGCTCGGGCACCGGCGTGACGCGCCACGCCGGACTTGACTACATGGTGGACGACCGCCGGGGGCGTTTCCGTTTGGAAGGCGGTGCGGAACTGCGCCATTCCGACGAGACCAAGGACCAGTATTCGCTCACGGAGTCGTTTCTCGAATCGGGCAACATCTTCGCCCAGGCCACGAGCCACCGCTACGAGCATAACCTGTCGCTGACCTCGAGCCACACGCTCGACTTCTACACGCGGCACGCCCAGATACGCATTAAGCCCACCATTGACTACGTGAAGACGGACCAGCGGCAGTCGTCGCTGCGCGCCATGTACTCCGCGCCCCCCTCGGAGCTGGAATGCACGGTCGACAGCCTCAACTCGCCGCTACTCTCGGCGGTGAAACTCACCAAAATCCTGAACCAGCAGAACCAGCACAAGCAGTTTTCGGGCCACGACCTCACGGCCACGCTCAGCCTGCAAACGTCCTTCGCCCTGCCCCACACCATCGGCCGCCTGATGCTGGAGGCAAGCGGCCTTTTGACGCACAACCGCCACCACATTTTCCAGCACAAAACGTACAGTTACCCCGCCACGGGCCAGGCGCAGAAGTTCCAAAACACCTACGAGGAACAACCCTACGACGAACTGGCCGGCACGGTGCGCCTCTCCTTTTGGCACGCCTTGGGGCAAGCCTGGGCCATGCAGCCCTACTACGAATTTTGCCGCCGCGACGTGAGCCGCGACCGCGTCATCATGAGGCTCGACCGCCTCAACGGATGGAACCAGGAGGGCGAGAAAAACTTCACCTCGCTGCCCACGTTCGGCGACTGGCACGAAACGGCCTTCGACGGCTCAAACAGCGTCTACTCCACGCTCCATAACACCTACCACACCGCCGCCCTCTACTTCCACAAGGACAAGTCGGCCGCCGACAATTGGGAGTGGGACATCACCCTGCCCGTCCACGTGGAGCGCGAGGCGATGGACTACAGCCGCCCCTCAATGATCGACACGTCGCTCGTGCGCGTCAGCGTCTACTTCCGTCCCTCGGTTCAGGCCTCCAACGTGTGGTATGTCCATGCCCCGGGCGGCCGCGTCTACGCCCGCCACGAGCTGAGCTTCGGCTATTCGCTCCACGCCGAGGCGCAGCCCATCAGTTTTGAACTGGCATACCGCGACGACAGCAACCCACAGTCAATCCTCGTCACGGGCAACAAGCTGAAGGACAGCTGGGCGCACGCCTTCAACGCGGCGTACAAGTGGGACAACGCCGACACAAAGCATTCGGCGGCCGCCACCTGGAAGTTCAACTTTACGCAAAACGCACTGACCATGCAGCAGGTGTACGACCGCGAAACGGGCGTGCAGACCGTCAGCCCCAACAACATCGACGGCAACTGGGACACCCGGGCCGACGTGAACTATTCGCTCCCGGCCGGGCGGCGGAAAAGGGTGACATTCCGCCTCGGAACAACCGCCGCCTACGTGCACAGCGTGGACTACTCCGGCACCACCAACTGCGTGGCGCGCAACGTGGTGGGCACGGCAAACTGGTCGCAAACGGTGCGCGTGGAGTACAAACCAATGAAGGAACTGCAGCTCTCCCTGCGCGCCACCAACGCTTGGATGCACGTAAACGGCTCGGCCGATTGCTTCACCAACATCAAGGGGGCGGACTTCACCTACGGTTTCTCCGTACAAGCCACTCTACCTTGGCGCATAGAAGCGTCGACAAGCTTCACCGTATACAGCCGCCGGGGCTACACCGACGAACTGATGAACGGCAACGACCTCGTGTGGAACGCGCGCCTCAGCCGCCGCTTCCTCAAAGGCCGCCTCGCCGTGTCGGCCGAGGGGTTCGACCTGCTCGGCCAAATGCAGCACGTAAAACGCGTAATCAACGCAAAGGGGCGCACGGAGACTCTCAGCAACACGCTCCGCCAATACGCCATGCTCCACGTGGCCTACCGTTTCAATGCCGCCCCCAAGCGCAGCCGTTAACCGCCCTACCCTTTCAAGTCGCCCCTTTCCCCGGGAAAATGGGCGTACACCGTACGGGCTACGTGCGTCGGACGTACGGGTCACACGTGTCACGCGTACGAGTGACGTGCGTAGCCCGTACGGTGTGCGGCAATTTCATCGGCAGTTGTTACGACTTTTCCAGCTCTCGCATCCGCTCGGCACACGCAAAAGGGGCAAGAGGTTCGGGAGGAACAAATCCCGGAACCTCCTGCCCAAACAACAAATGCAGGTAATAGTGTCATCCTCGGATAGCCTCGGCGGCTATTCCGTCTTCACGTCCCACTGTATGGGCACGTTTTTGAGTACAATCAGACCTTTGTCGTTGTAGCTGGCGCTTACGCCATACTGCAACTGCTGTATGGTGGTGGCCGTGCGCTTCACGTCAACGAACCGGGCCGTTTCATTCAGCGGAATGTTCATATAAACGCCCTCGGTCACGGGATAGGGATACCAGCCTGCGTTTTCGGCGGACTTGTATGTGTTGCCGTCTTGATCAATCATGAGCGCAGGATAATTGACATTGCAACCAAACGAAAGCGACGTGAGGTTGGCAATCATCTTCACCTTGAACACAAGACGTACCACACCGTAGTTGGCCGAAGTGCTTTGCCCGTAAGCCCCCACAAGTTGTATGTCGGCAATGCCTGGTATGGGGTTGCTCAGCGTGCCGCCGCCCTCGACGGGCGTGTCGGCTGTCTTTTTCACTGTGCTTTGCGTAGTTTGCGACGCACCGCCCGTAACGGTCTCAACGCCTTTCTTCACTTTCTTCAACAGGCCGCCAAGGCCCTGCGCCTGTGAGTTCAACGAACCGAGACCGAGCGCGAGGGCGCATAGAATAGCTAACTTTTTCATGGTAATGCATTTTGAGGATTGTAACTGTGTCTGACGCAAAATTAGGAGTGGACATCAGCCGCCGTCATTCAGTCAGTAAACTCGTACCCGTTGGCGCAATCTTTTGTACGCGCTGACCGAAATTTACCGATTGGCGATTGTTGGTTCGCGCTTTTTGGTTAAATTGCCGAAAGTCCATACCACAGAAACCTCCCCTATGGAAAACGAACTTGCAAAATCGCTCAACGACTTCTCCTTCGGCATGCTCTTCATGTCGCTCGTACTGTTCACCGCCCTGATGTACCAAAAAGGGCGCACCCACCGGCTGCAACGAATGATGTGCGTATTCATGGCCTACCTCTTGGGTGTCACGTCGTTAGAAATCGTGTACTTCTACCTTGCTCCGAGTGGGGCAACCGCGCTCACGTCGCAATTCACCGACATGGTGGAGATGACCGTCGTGCCGTGGGCGTTGATCATCATCATGCGCCTGACACACCCCAAGGGACGCCTACGGCGCACGGCCACGGCCAACGCCCTGCTCTACGGCTCGGGACTGATGGTCTTTGCGCTGACGGAGAGCGAGGCGGTGTACTGGGCTATGCTCGCCTTCACGCAGGTGTATGCGGCTGGCATCATTGTCTACGGCTTCGTGTCGGTGAGAAAATTCAACAAGCTGCTTGCCGACAACTTTTCCGACAACGACCTATCGCTCTACTGGCTGAAATACATCGTCTGCCTGTACATCGGCATCATCGGCGTATGGACGTTTGCCACGCTGATGGCTAACGAATACAGCGTGGCGATATACAACATATCGGTCATCCCAGCCTTCGGCCTTTTCTGCTACTTCGTGTACCGCCAAGAGGACATGCTCGAAGCCATCGAAGCGACGGGCATGGCCACTTGCGACGAGGCTAACACCCCCTGCCCTACCGAAGAAGCCGACAACGAGGCGCAGCCCACGGCCATGAGCTACCATTTCGCCGACAACCTTGAAAGGGTGTTTAAGGAAAAGGAGATATACCTCAACCCTGCGCTCAACATCAACGACCTGGCGCACGAACTCGGCACCAACCGCACGTACATCTCAAACTACCTCAACCAGCAGCTGCACACCACGTTCTACGAGTACGTCAACCAGTGGCGCGTGGTCCGAGCCAAGGAGCTGCTCGAACAAACCGCCCTGCCGCTCGAAGCGGTTGCGGCCAAGTCGGGCTTCAACTCGCAGAGCAGTTTCCGCCGCTACTTCGCGGCCGCCGTGGGCTGCACGCCGTCGGTCTATCGCAAGCAGCGGCGCGGCTAAATCCGCAGCCTCGCAGCGCAAAAAACATCCGCAACGCCCGAAGGTGGGCATTGCGGATGTTTTCATCTTGGCTTGCGCCGATTGTCAGCCGCCGGCTATTTGGCAGCCTTCTTAGTCGCCGTCTTGCGCGGCGCACGCTTCTTGGGGGCAGCCGTGGCGGCGGCAGAACCGTCGGCAGCGGCAGCAGCCTCCTGCTTCTCGTAGCGAGCGAGCATATTCTGAAGGCGCGATATTTCGGTGTTTTTCAACGAGATTTCGTCGTCCTGATTCTTAATCGTGGTGAGCAGGGAGTTGAGTTCCTCGTTGTCGATGTCGAGCGGGTAGCGGTCGTTCACGCGGGTGATGAAGTCGCCGAGAATGTTCATGTAGTTGGTGAAAGCGTCGTAGGGCGAATCGTAAATGCCGCGGTAACCGCCATAACTGTTGGACTTCGTACTCATGAAACGCAGGTTGTTCGACGCTTGCAGGTAGTCGAAATCCTGCATGAGGCGGCGGTCACGGCAAATGCGCACGCGGTCGGCGATAGAATAGAGCTTGTTGAACGCCTCGCGCTGCATGACGTTGCCGAGCCAGGGCGACATGTCGCGTTCCTCGTCGACCCACGACGTGGGATACGACACGGTGAGTTCGCCAGCCGACTTGACGCAGCCGCAAATCTCGGAGGGCGTGCTGAACGTGATGCCGCGCTGCTTGAACTGCTGGGGCAGGGCTTTCATAAACTCCAGAATGTTCGATGAAAGCGGCTGGAAGATGCCCAGCGCGCAGAGTTCCATAAAGATGTTGATGACCTGTTCCTCCTCGGGCAACTGCGCGATCCAGTCGGCGTAGGTGTCGGCAAAGAGCGGGTACTCGCTCCACGAAGAATCGTTGAAGCGGAACGAGATGTCCTCGGAGAGCGAATGGTCGCGCAGGAGGAGCTTGAGCCTCGGGTCGCGGCAGCAGCTGTAAACGAAGTGCGGACTCTTCCACCCCAACACGTGCTTGGCACCCTCGGCGAGCATTCCCTTGAAGCCCATTGAAGCCACCGTTTCGCCAATCTCGTCGGAGTAGACAAGGCACGAATTGCGGAACACCTTCGGCTCTTGGCCGAAGAGGAGCTTTACTTTTTTGCACAGGCGCTGCACCTCGTCGCGGAAAGTGTCTTCGTTGACAAGCGAGGAGAAGCCGTGCGAATAGGGTTCGGCGAGGAACTCCACGCAGCCCGTCTCGTTGAGCTTTTGCAGCAGTTCAATGCACTGCGGAGCGTGGTTTTCGAGCTGCTCGATGGCACAGCCCGAGAGCGATATGGCGCACTTGAACTCACCCGGATTGGCCTGCGCCATCTCAATAAGGGTCTGCAAGGCCGGCACGTACGACCGTTCGGCCGTTTCGGAGATGGAGCGCGCGTTCTCGTAGTCGTCGTAGTAGTAATGGTCCGTTCCGATGTCGAAGAAGCGGTAGCGCTTGAGGTGAATGTTCTGGTGTATTTCGAAATATAGGCAAACTGTTTTCATTTTTCGCAGGATGTTAGGATTTAGGTATGATGTGGTCGCGTTATGTCCGTTTGCGGGCGGTTAGTGCACAAGGCTTGAGTAAACGTCGTAGATGCGTTTGCCCACCTTTTCCCAAGTAATCTGGTCCACCTCGTTCTTGCCCTCCACTTTGAGGTATTCGTGCAGGGCCTCGTTGGTGCAGATGGAGTACATTGCGTCGGCCATGGCGTGAATGTCCCAATAGTCCGTCTTGATGCACTTGTCGAGGATTTCGGCGCAGCCGCTCTGTTTCGAAATGATGGAAGGCACGCCGCACTGCATGGCTTCGAGGGGCGAAATGCCGAAAGGCTCGCTCACCGAGGGCATGACGTAGACGTCGGAGTCGGCAAAGGCCTCGTACACCTGCCCGCCGCGCATAAAGCCGGGGAAGTGGAAGCGGTCGGCTATGCCGCGGGCGGCCGCCATGTTGATCATGTCGTTCATCATGTCGCCCGAGCCGGCCATGCAGAAACGGATGTTGTGCGTGCGCTGCAAGACGAGGGCGGCAGCCTCAACGAAGTATTCGGGTCCCTTCTGCATGGTGATGCGGCCAAGGAAAGTGACCACCTTTTCCTTGCGCCCCTCGTGTGCCCGGCGCCGCTCCTCGACCATCGAGAGAATGTCCTGCGAAAGGGGGTAGACGGCGTTGTGCATCGTAACGACCTTGGCGGGGTCCTGGTGGTAGTGATTGATGACCGTCTGCCGCGTGAGTTCAGACACGCACATGATGCAGTCGGCGTGGTCCATGCCGTCCTTTTCAATGCCGTAGACCGTAGGGTTGACCTTGCCGCGCGAGCGGTCGAAGTCCGTGGCGTGCACGTGGATAACGAGCGGCTTTCCGCTCACGCTCTTGGCGTGGATGCCGGCCGGATAGGTGAGCCAGTCGTGCGCGTGGATGATGTCGTACTCCTGCTGGCGGGCTATCACGCCGGCCACGATGGAGTAGTTGTTAATCTCGTCCTGCAAGTTGTCGGGGTAGCGGCCCGAGAACTCAATGCAGCCAAGGTCGTCGGTAAGTCGGTAGTTGAAGTCGGCGTAGATGTGGTCGCGCAGCTGGTAGTAGAGTTCGGGCGACATTTTGTCGCCGAGGCGTTGCTTCACGTAGTCATAGTCCACATTGCGCCACACGATGGGCGTTTGGCTCATGCCTATGATGTTCATAAAGCTCTTGTCCTCGTCGCCCCAGGGCTTGGGCAGGCAGAAAGTGATGTGCATATCGGGCTGCAAGGACAGTCCCTTGGTTATGCCGTAGCTGGCCGTGCCCAATCCGCCAAGGATGTGCGGGGGAAACTCCCAGCCAAACATGAGTACTTTCATAGGTTGTTCAGATTTAGAGAGGGCGTAAGGTTGTCCGCCCTTATTCCATGGTATTGTTGTATTTTTCAAGCAAGCGGAGCGCGCGGAGAATGCCGCTGACGTTCATGGCGAACGAGATGGCGCCGCGGGCATGGAACGACGGGTTGCCGTCGAAGAGTTCGGGGATGGTACCCACGCAGTGGTAGAAGAGTTCCTCCTCGTAGCCGATGAGCTGCCGCTCAATGTAGTTCACGCCGCTCATGCGGTATACGCGCAGGTAAGCCTCGAGGTAGAAGCCCGTGAGCCACGGCCAGGCGGTGCCTTGGTGGTAGGCCAGGTCGCGCTGCGACTGCTGCCCCACGTACATGGGGTTGTAGCCGCCGCTCTTCGGCGAGAGCGAGCGTATGCCCTTGGGAGTGACGAGTTCCTTGGTGCAGATGTCGAGTACGGACTTGCGTTCCTTCATGTCGAGCGGCGAATAGTCGAATGCGATGGCAAAAAGCTGGTTGGGACGCACGCTCCAGTCCATCATTTGTCCGTCTACATAGTCGAGCAGGTAGCCGTACTCGTTGAGGAACACCTCCTTGAACGAGCGCGCCAATTTCTCGGTCTCTTTCTCGATAAAGTTGCGCTGGTTCTGTTGCTCCTCCTTGTTGTCCTCGTCGATGAGGCGTTCGCAGAATTTTAGCGCATTGTACCACAGGGCGTTGAACTCCACGATGTAGCCCGAGCGAGGCACGATGGGGCGGCCGCCCGACTGGGAGTTCATCCACGTCACGGCGCGGTCGCGCCCGTTGGTATAGAGCAAGCCGTTCTCGTGCAGGAACAAGTTGGGGTGCTGCCCTTTGAGGATGAAGCTGAGAATGTCCGCGTAGAGCTGGCCGTACTTTTCGAGGCACGCCTTGACAGACACGTTCTTGGCGTACTGCTGAATGGTCCACATGGCCCAGAGCAAGGTGTCGGGCTGCTCCATCTCGTAGATGTCGACCGACATGGGTTCTTTGCGGATAAAGTTGTAGATGGCCTTAGAGGCGGTGTCCATGTAAGCCTCGAACTGCTCCGTCTCACCAATGGCGAGGGTAAGGCCCGGCATGGCGATAAACGTGTCGCGGGCACGGGGCTTGAACCACGGGTAGCCGGCCAGAATGTACGATTCGTCGTTCTTCGTCACGCGGAACTGGTGGGCGGCGTTGACCAGGCAGTGGTAAAAACTGTCGCGGTGGTCGAGGCGGTCCACTTCGTCCTGCAAAAGGGTGTTGATTTGCCCGGCCTCGATGGGCGCAATGCCGGCACTGAACGTGACGCTCTCGCCTTTTTTGATGGGCAATTCGAAGTAGCCCGGCACGAAGAGGTCCTCCGACGAGTAGTAGCCGCGCTCGCTCTCCTTGGGGTATTCCAGCCCGCGGTACCAGTCGGGGCAGTAGTTCCATTGGCACTCGTGGCTCATCTGCATATAGAGGTCGGGGTAGCCCTGATAGAGGCACATGCGCACGCCGTTCTCCACCTCGTCGTAACTGCGGTTTGCCACGCCGTTCTCGTGGGTCCACTGTCGCACGCTGCGGAACGCCAGGAACGGGCGCAAGCGGAGGGTGGTTTCGGAATGGGCGTCGAGCAGGGTGTAACGGATATAAATGCGGTAGATGGACGTGTCGAAGACAATCTCCTTTTTGAGCAGCACGCCGCCCACGCGGTAGGTCCACGTAGGCACCTGCTCCCACTCAAAACTCACGATATACTTGTGGCCCTTGGGACTGTAATTGTCGCCCTGGTACTTGTGGATGCCCAGGTTGAACTCTGCGCCGTGCTGAACAACGGTCTCGTCGAGCGAGGAGAGCAGCACGTGGTTTTCATCGTCTATTTCGGGGACGGGGATGACGAGCAGGCCGTCGTATTTGCGAATGTTGCATCCGACCAAGCTTGTGGAACAATATGCGCCCGACCTGTTGGTAATCAGCATCTCCTTGTAGAGCGACTCCTGCAGGTTGGTCATTTGCGCTTTGTCGAATCTCAGATAACACATGGCACTATTGATTTGAAGGTTTTACTTGATGTGACGATTTCCGCCGATGGTTCTTCATGCAAAAAAACGAGTGTTTCGGTGGCGGACTAAGGTTGTGTTCTTAATGTGGTTTCTTATTGGCTCTCAAATGTAGTAATAAATGTGTACATGGGGTTTTATTAAAAGAAAAAAACGCTTTACTTGCAGTTTTTTCAACCCGAGTAAGCAAAACGGGCTGAAAAGTTTGCCCCGGCAGCACTGTTTTGCTACATTTGCGTTGATTATGTTTTGTCCGCAAAACGGGCGGACAGGCACAATTGCCTTAATGATATGCTTGACACTGAAAACACCGGCAAACTCCGTTGCGCGCAGAAGCTCAACGGGGTTTGGAACATTCTTGACGACCGCGACCGCACCCTGCTCGTAGACAATTTGCAGGTGAAGAGGGTGGCTAAGAACGGCATTATATATAGAGAGGGCGAAACGCCCCGTTTCCTTTTCTGCCTTATTGAGGGAAAAGCCAAGATATTCCGCGAGGGCCTCGGCGGCCGCACGCTGACCAACCGCGTGCTGCGCCAGGGGCAGTACTTCGGCTACCGCGCCTACATGGCCCAGGAGAACTACGTGACATCCGCCTCCGCGCTCGAGGAGAGCCTTGTGGCGGCCGTGCCAATGACGGTGGTGACGGAACTGACCCGAACGAACGCGCAACTGGCACAATTCTTCATGCACGCATTGGCGGTGGACTTGGGAAAGTCCGACCAACGCATCGTAAGCATTACGCAGAAACACATCCGCGGCCGCCTGGCCGAAACGCTGCTGAGCCTTGTCGACGTGTACGGCTACGGCGAAGACGGGCGCACGCTCAACATACGCATCACCCGCGAGGACATTGCCAACCTGTCGAACATGACCACGAGCAACGCCATTCGCACGCTTTCGGCCTTTGCCGACGAGGGACTGGTGAGCCTGCAAGGCAAGAGCATTGAGCTGACCAATCTGGAAAAGCTGCGCACGGTGTCGCGCAACGGATAGGCTGCCGCCCGAAAGCAAAACGAGGGGCGCAAAGACGAGAACCGTCACGGGGGTCTCCTCTTTGCGCCCCTCGGCTTTTTGCACGGGGGTTAGAAGTGCACCACGAGTTCCACCACCGCCTTGTCGCGCTCGGAGGCTTTGGCAAGCGTGGCATCGTCGTAGAAGTACTTTTCGTAGTTCAGGCGGATGTCGGCGTTCATCTTCTTGGCCATGCTCAGCGTGATGCCGCCCGTCACGCGCTGCCGTTTGGCGTCGGTCAGTTTGAACTGCCCCTCGTCGTTGAGCGTGCCGTCGGAGTGGTTGTCCATCATGTCGTAGCGGCAGAGGAAGCTAACCTTGCGGAAAACCTTGCGAAGCGGCTGGTCGTAGCACACGAAAGCGTCCCAGGCGTTTACGTTGCTGAAAGCGTCGTTGCTGTAATGCTTGCGCATATACTCAGCCTCAACTGTCCAACGCTCCTTTTGGAACGTCACGCCCCCGTCGTAGAGAAACACGTTCGTGCCGTTGGGCGAGATTTTCTGCACCGAGGCTTGCAGCGTAAGGCCGCAGGGGAGCGGAGCCTGCACCTTGGCGGAGAAGTTGAACTTCTTCGTCCAGTAGTTTTTTTGGTTGGTCAGGCCCGAGCCGTTGAACGCCCCGGCCTCGATGACGAGAGGCACGCCCGGCACGGTGTAGCCGGCATAGAAACCCACATCGCGCACGTTGCCTACCTGCTTGGCGATGAACGAGCGGTTGGCGAAGTACTGCTTATGGGGAGAGCGGTGAGCGTCGATGCTGAACGGCACGCGCATCTGCCCCAAACGGAGGTCTAAGCCCTGAACGGGAAGCACGCCGGCGTAGGCGTCAAGCATTTTTATCTGCCCCTCGTCGGAGAGGTCGATTTCGGCTTTGTAGTCGACGATGGGGGTGATGAAACCGTCCAAGGCCACGCGCGCCGTACGCACCTCAAAACGGCTTTCCTTTTCGTTGGTCTGGTATTCAGCCTTGGCACGGATCGTACCGCTCACCTTGGGCATCCACGAGGGTTTAGCCGTCTTCACGCTGTCGGTGGTTTGGGCGTTGGCCGCCAACATAGAGAAGATTGCGGCGGCAAGTATTATTGTCTTTTTCATGCGTCGGAATTTGAAAGTAAAAGAGAGGGAGCGGAGCAAACCGGCTGTATCACCAGACCGGCTCGGTGCATCCGCTTGCCCTCTCGTGCCATAGTTCTGTGATTATCCTAAGAGTTGTTCGCGGTAAGCCTTGCTCGTCTTGACGAGTTCACGGAGTTCAACCACGAGCTGCTGCGTCTCTTGCGCAATGTGCAGGATGAGCGTCATGGAATTGAGGTTGATGTTCTCGCCCTGAATGGCCACGCCAATCTTTTGGCTGAATGCGACGGTCTCGGCCTCGGCTTTTGAGAGTTCAGCCACGAGGGTGTCATTGTCCGCGCTGCGTCCGTTGCGCAAGTTCTCGGAGATGCTGCCCATAATTGAGGTGACGTGATTGCGCAGGTTGGTGTATTCGGCAGCCATCTGTGCTTCGATAGGCGTGAAGTTGTTGTCGACGTGTTCGCGGGCGGGTTCGGCAATGCGGATTACGCCGTAGAGCATCTGGCGCAGGGAGTTGTGAATAAGGTGGAAGTTGGTGCTGAGGCGCACGGCGGCCACGGGCGGTTCGGCGCGGCGCAGGCAAATCGTTTCGCGGCGGCGCAGGTTTTTCAGGTCGCGCTTGCCCTTGGTGAGGTCGCGCAGGGCGCGGCGCATGGGACGCAGACTTTCCTCGAACAGTCCGTTTGTCGACGTGGTGAGGGCGGCGGCGTATTTGTCGAGCGTCTCTGCCACGCTCATGTCCATGTGGCGCGAAAGCATCGGTATGATGGCGGTGCGGTCCTTCTCGGCAAGCATTTGCTGGAACAGTACGTCGCCCTGCTGCGTTTCCTTTTGTTTCTTGGCGAAACGCTGCTGGCTGTGGATGATGCTGTATATGCCCAAGGCCACGATGACAACCACGGCCACGATGCCGCCGAAGTTCATGGCCAGAGCCACGAGGAAGCAAGCGGTGAAGGCTACGCCGGCGGTGATGAACCAACCGCCGATGACGGTCAGCACGCCCGTGATGCGGAACACGGCACTCTCACGGCTCCAGGCGCGGTCGGCGAGCGACGAGCCCATGGCCACCATGAAGGTGACGAACGTGGTGGAAAGGGGAAGTTTCAGGGAAGTGCCAAGGGCAATGAGCAGGGACGAAACCACGAGGTTGACCGAGGCGCGGCACATGTCGTAGGCTGCGCCGTTGTCGGCAGCTTCGGCCGGCACCTGGAAACGGCTGTCTACGTAGCGGCTTACGCACTGCGGAGTGACGTTGGCAATGGCCGTACCCATGCTGTTGCCCCAGCGCACGAGGCTGCGGGCTACCTTGGAAGAGCCGAACATTTCGTCGCCCTCGTTCTTGCGCGACAGGCCTACCTCGGTTTCTGTCACCTTGCGGGCTTTCTTCGAAGTGGCAAGGGCAAACACCATGATGGCACCGGCAGCTGCAAGGAAGTATATCGGTGTCTTGGCCGACTCGTGGAGCGAAGCCATCATAAAGCTGTCGGGCGAAACGCCCAAGCCGTTGGCACTGAAATCGAGGAACGAGGAATAACCGGCCAAAGGCACACCGATGAAGTTGACAAGGTCGTTGCCGGCAAAGGCCGTGGAGAGGGCGAACGTGCCGATGAGTACAATCACGCGGAACACGTTCACGCCAAAGGCATGGAGCAGCTGCATCACTACGGTCGACGCCACGAATATGCAGCCGAGGATGGTGAGAATGTGCGTGTTGAGGAATTCCTTTACGTCGGCGTTCATGAACGAGAGGTCTTTCAAGCCCTTGAAAAGCATAAAGTAGAGGATGGCAGTGATTGCCACGCCGCCAAAAATGCCAATCTTGAAGCGTAGGTTCTTCTTGATGCTGAACGAGAAGATGATACGCGTGACGTACTGGATGAACGAGCCGAACACAAAGGCGATAGGCACGCTGAGGAAGATGCCCATGATTACCTCGAGAGCCTTTGACGTGTTGAGGTAGTCGCCCATGCTGAGGGTTGCCTCGCCGCCGGCCATCTTGAGCATGGTGAAGGCGAAAGCCGAACCGAGCAGCTCGAACACCATCGACACGGTGGTCGACGTGGGCATACCGAAGGAGTTGAAAATGTCAAGCAGCACGATGTCAGTAACCATTACCGCGAGGTAGATGTACATCACGTCCTTGAAACTGAAATACTGCGGCGTGAAAATGCCGTGGCGGGCAATGTCCATCATGCCGTTGCTAAGCACGCAGCCGCAGAACACGCCGATGCCGGCAATAATCACGAGCTGGCGGAATTTCGCCGCCTTCGACCCAATGGCCGAGTTGAGAAAGTTCACCGCATCGTTGCTTACGCCTACCCAAAGGTCGAATGCGGCAAGAATGAAGAGGAAAATGACCATTCCCAGATACATCCAGTCCATACTCTTTTACGATTAATTATTGTTTGTGAGATATATTTTTCGCCGCAAAAGTACGGGCTGGGTGTTGGGGGGATGTGACAATGCGGTTAAGAAGTTGTTACGGCCGCAAGGGGCGTGCAGCCACGGGCATCTTCACATAAAATTAACAAGCCGCCCTCCACTCCTTATATATAAAAGGCGTAATATTGCACGGGAAAAAGCATTACACTCAACCGTCATAAGGGTGGTTCTATAAATTAGCTTTGTTAGATTTCGGAGTTATTTTTCGTTCAAATTGTTTGTGAACGAAGGAGCATAGCGGGCTATGCGACTGAGCGAACAAGCAATTTGGGCGGAAAAGAACCCGAAAGATGACAAAAAGAAATCACTCAAATTTGAATAATTCACGGTGGTAATTTATAGAACCACCCTTAATACAAAAGCAACAATGGCTTACAAAATCCTCGTCGTGGACGACGAACCCGATTTGCGTGAAATTCTGCAATGCAACCTTGAAAACGCCGGTTACGAGGTGGACACCGCAGCCTCGGCCGAAGAGGCTCTCCACATTCTTTCGCCCGAACACAGCCTCATACTGCTCGACGTGATGATGGAGGGTATGTCGGGCTTCCGCATGGCAAGCAAGCTGCGCAACGAACTGAAACTGCGCGTGCCTATCATCTTCCTCACGGCCAAGGACACGGAGAACGACCTGCTGACGGGCTTCTCGGCCGGGGCGGACGACTACATCTCGAAACCGTTCTCGCTCCACGAGGTGCTGGCCCGCATCAAGGCGGTGCTGCGCCGCACGGACAACTCCCCGGGCCAGGCTACGCTGACCTTGGGAAACCTGACAATCGACTTCGTGAAAAAGCTCGTTTACAGCAACGGCGAGGAAATACGGCTTTCGCCCAAGGAATTCGGCATTTTGAGCATGCTGGCAAAGCAGCCCGGACGGGTGTTCTCGCGCGAGGAGATACTCGCCGAAGTGTGGCACGGCGACAGTTACGTGCTCGACCGCACCGTGGACGTGCACATCGCCCGCGTGCGCCGCAAGCTGGGGCCTAACGCCATGCACCTGACCAACCGCCAAGGCTACGGCTATTGCTTCGAAGCCTAAGAAACACATTATATACTCCCCTGCACGCATTGCAGGGACAAGCGCGGACTTGCGCACTACGCCAATGAAATACAAAACGAAACTTCTCCTTTACTTCACGCTGCTCTTTGCCGTGTTCACGGCATTGCTCGTGCTGTTCCAGTACAACCGCGAACACCAGTACAAGCACGACCTGCTCGACTCGCGCCTGCGCAGTTACGCCGACGTGGTGGCCGGGGCTGTCGACCTCGAAACGGAAAGCGGCGACACGGCAAAGTATACCGACGTGCTGCGCATTCTGCCCCACGACCTGCGGCTTACGGTTATCAACAAACGGGGCGTGGTGAAGTTTGAGTCAACCCGTCACAACATCGTCGAGATGGGCAACCACCTGTCGCGCCCCGAGGTGCAGGCCGCCCTGAACGGGGCTGAGGGCAGCGACATAAGGGTTTCGGAGACCGACCGGAAGGAGTACTTCTACTACGCCAAGACCTACGACGGCTACATCGTGCGCGTGGCCCTGCCCTACGGCGACGCGGTGCAGAGTTTCATGAAGGCTGACAACGTGTTCCTGTGGTTCGTGCTGATGCTCTTCCCCATCGCCCTCGTAGCGCTTATATATATATCCGACCGCTTCGGCAAGGCGGTGACGGGGTTGCGCAATTTTATGCGCTCCGCCGACCGGGGGCTGGTGGACTACAACCACATCGTGTTTCCCCACTCGGAGTTGGGCGACATCGGGCGAACCATCATGGAGAAGTACAAGCAGCTCGAAGAGTCGAACCGACAAATTGCGCTCGAACGGGAACGCCTCATGCGCCACTTCCACTACTTCGACGAGGGCATCGCCATCTTCTCGCCCGAGCGGAAGGTTATCTACGCCAACCCGCGCTTCACGCAGTACGCCAACGTATTGCTCGACCGCCCCACGCCCGACCCTTCGGTCATCTGGCAGTCGGAGGTTTTCGCCCCCGCTCTGGAATTTCTCACGCTCCATGGCGGCTCTCGCCCTTTGGCCGAAGAGGCTCCGGTGTTTCGGTTTACCACAAAGGCCGGCGGCAACGTGTTTGGCGTGCAGATGCTCATTTACAGCGACGGCAGTTTTGAACTCTCGCTGGCGGACGTGACCCGTGCGGAGAAGAACAAAAAACTGAAGCAGCAAATGAGCAACAACATCACGCACGAGCTGCGCACGCCCGTGAGCAGCATTCGCGGATACATCGAGACGATTCTCGAATGCCAAACGCTGAGCGAAGACCGCAAACGCTACTTCCTTGAACGCACCCACGCGCAGGTGCTGCGCCTCACGGATCTCATCCGCGACGTCGCGCTCATTACCAAAACGGAGGAGGCGGCCGAACTGATGCCCCGCGAGGAGGTGGACATCAACCGCGTGGTGAACGAAGCCAAGGAGGACCTCAACGCTCTCTTCACCGCTACGGGCGACACGCTCTCCGTGGCCGTACCCGAAGGGCTGCATATCAACGGCAACTACTCGCTCATCTACTCCATTTTCCGCAACTTGATGGAGAACAGTCTGCACTACGCCGGCAACAACTGCCAGCTCTGCGTCAACTGCTACAACGTGAACAACAACTTCGCCTACTTCTCGTTTAGCGACAACGGCAAAGGCGTGCCCGAGGAACACCTGCAAAGGCTCTTCGAACGCTTCTACCGCGTGTCGGAAGGGCGCACGCGCGAAAACGGCGGCACGGGCCTGGGCCTCTCCATCGTGCGCAATGCCGTGCACTTCCACAAAGGCGACATCTCCGTCAGGAACCGCAAAGAGGGCGGCTTGGAATTTCTCTTTACCCTCCACCTCTAACCGCCCTACCCTGCCCCGTACGTTCAATCCCCCTTGCAAGCGCATCTGCCTGCAAGGCGGATTGTTTGTGTCGCCGCTTACGGGGAATTCAACCGAACAA